>NZ_CP009287.1:6900000-7166464 GCF_000758705.1 Paenibacillus graminis
GGTATAAGTACCTTTGTTGGGCCGGATGTGGGCGACAGAGTCACATGTGAGGTATAAGTACCTCTGTTTGGGCCAGAAGTAGGCGACGGAGTCACATGTGAGGTATAAGTACCTCTGTTTGGGCCAGATGTGGGCGACGGAGTCACATGTGAGGTATAAGTACCTTTGATTGGGTCAGATGTGGGCGACGGAGTTGTTTCCCGGCAAACTGGCCTGACCCGCTTCAACAACAGCATTTCTGCCGTTGTTTCCCGGCAAACTGGCCTGACCTGCTCTAACAACAGCATTTCTGCCGTTGTTTCCCGGCAAACCGGCCTGCCTCGCTCTAACAACGGCATTTTCGCCGTTGTTTCCCGGCAAACTGGCCTGCCTCGCTTCAACAACAGCATTTCTGCCGTTGTTTCCCGGCAAACCGGCCTGCCTCGCTCTAACAACGGCATTTTCGCCGTTGTTTCCGGGCAAACCCGCCTGCCTCGCTTCAACAACAGCATTTCTGCCGTTGTTTCCCGGCAAACTGGCCTGACCTGCTCTAACAACAGCATTTCTGCCGTTGTTTCCCGGCAAACTGGCCTGCCTCGCTTCAACAACAGCATTTCTGCCGTTGTTTCCCGGCAAACCGGCCTGCCTCGCTCTAACAACAGCATTTCCTCCGTTGTTTTCCGGCAAACTGGCCTGCCTCGCTCTAACAACGGCATTTTCGCCGTTGTTTCCTGAAAAACTGGCCTGCCTCGCTTCAACAACAGCATTTCTGCCGTTGTTTCCCGGCAAACTGGCCTGACCCGCTCTAACAACGGCATTTCTGCCGTTGTTTCCGGGAATGTTTGGAATTTGGGCGGCTGTCCATCTGCGGATTTCTTGGATTTGTACCGCTATCTGCGGTGGAAATCCACAGACAAAAGCGGAAGCTAACGCTCCATTAGCTCCAAACTTCCCCTCCATCAATTTATCCCTTTTTCTAATTTTCAAGTCCAATCCTCTATAGAACAAAACGGCTGCACCGTCCCTCACAGGGTAGTGCAGCCGTTTTAGCTATAAGGAATAGCTTTCCTGAAGATCCTGTAATCCGCTCCTGCCGCGTGAAATGCCCCTTCCCAGTCTCCCTGTCTGGATTGGTGGCGACACCAAGTGGAAAAAGTGAACTTAAATCTCCCCTCTCCCCCTTCCGTTTACTTCATTCCTCCCCGGCCCCTCCTGGACAGAGAAAAAATCCACAGCCCAGTACGAACCGCAGCGCAACAAAATCACACGCTGCCTACAATAGAGATCAGGAGCGGCAGCATCAGGAAGGACGCGAGTGTTGTCCACAAAATGCACCGTGACACAAGCGCAGGTGAGCTGCCGAAGCGTTCAGCCAGCACCACGGAGTTGACCGCTACCGGCATGGAGGCCAGAATAAGCAGAACGGCGAACAGCGTACCCGAAATGTTCAGCAGGAACAGCAGCAGTGCTGCGGTTAATGGCGCCAGCACCAGGCGGACCGACATGCCCGTCCAGAACGCCAGCTGCACATTGCGTGCAGCCTGTGCGGTCTGCACCCTGACCATCTGCACCCCCAGTATAGCCAACACCACCGGGGAATACGCTCCAGCGACCATTGATACGCCCGAGGCAACCTCCTGCGGCATATGCAGGCCGAGCGCCCGCAGAAGCAGCGCCAGAATGGCTGCGTAGATCGCCGGCAATGAGAATACCGAGCGGACGGCACTGCCGGCAGAGAACTGGGATCTTGCCGCAAAATACACCCCAACGGTGTTGACAATGACCATCTGGGCAATGACATAGACTGAAGCTTTGTCCAGCCCCAGCTGTCCAAAGGCCAGCAGCACCAGCGGCAGACCATAGTTGACACTGTTCGTGAAAGTGGAGACTAGGGTCAGGCCTGCTGCCTCGGCCGGAGCCAGCTTCAGCACTCTGCCGATCAGCTTCGCCAGCGCCCACAGCACCAGCAGGTTCAGCAGGGAGAAGGCCAATGTTTTGTACACGTCATCGAAGGAAATCTCCGCCGTCGCGAGTGTATCCAGAATAATCGCCGGACTCAGGAAATACAGGTACAGCGTTAACAGCGGTTTGGTATCCAGGTTTTTGTACCGTCCCAGCAGCGCCCCCGATATGACCGGAATGGACAACGGCACAATCACCTCGACCATAGTGGACAATACCTTGTCAATCAATAGCGAGGACTCCTCTATCCGAATATTACTTTTACTATAAGCCCCACGGCCGGGCCCGTCTAAGATATGGAAGCAATATGCTTAATAGCGAACGCCTATGAACGATATAACTTCCCAAAAGATAGTATTGTGGTATGATTAGCACAAATCGTTATGATCACAAGGAGGTTGACTGAAATGGATATTACGGAGCCAGTCATTCTGACCAAAGGAACCCCCGGCGAGGCCTGTCCCATTGCCAAGACGCTGGATGTCATCGGAACCAAATGGACGTTCCTGATTATCCGCGATCTGCTGATCGAAGGCACTATGCGCTTCAGTGATCTGCTGCGCTCTCTGGAAGGCATCAGTCCGAAGACACTCGCCTTGCGGCTGCGTGAGCTTGAGAACCATGGGATTCTTATGCGCACTGTATATCCCGAGGTGCCGCCGCGCGTGGAATACACGCTGACGAAGAAAGGGGAACAGCTGGAGGGTATTTTTATTGAACTCAAGAGATACGGCCTTGCGCTCTGAGAAGACGTTATTAAAAAAAGTTCATACCTGCAAGCTCAGACCCGGCACAAAACTTCCTTTATGGTAACTGTATGTATAGAATGTAACTACTTCCCTTAAGGAAGTATAGGGACTATACTCTCTTCATAAAGCAGTTCATTTTGAGGAGGAATCGACATGTTAACAGGACAGAAAATAGTAATTATCGGCGGAAGCTCGGGCATCGGCCTGGCAACTGCAAAACTTGCCGCCGCAGAAGGGGCGGAAGTCGTTCTTGCCAGCCGTGCAGCACAGAAGCTGGAGCAGGCCAAAGCGACGTTGGGACCTGATGCAAACGTGTCAACCTATACGCTGGATATTACGTCCGAGGATCAAGTGCGGTCCTTATTCGCAGAGCTGGGAGCCTTCGACCATCTGGTGGTCACCGCAGCCGAGACCAGCGGGGGCCCCTTTCTTACCACAGCCACCAGCGCTGCGCGCCAGCTGATGGACAATAAGTTCTGGGGCCAATATTATGCGGCCAAATACGCCGCACCGCACCTGCCCCCCCACGGCTCCATCACCCTGTTCTCCGGGGTTGTAGCCTTCAAGGCCATGACCGGGTCATCTGTACTGGGGGCAGTGAATGCAGCCGTAGCCAATCTGGGCCAGACCCTGGCTCTGGAACTGGCCCCGCTGCGGGTGAACACTGTATCGCCGGGTATCATCGACACCCCCTCCCGCGCGGGAATGGCCGAAGAGGCCCGCAGTGCTTTTTACAGCAGCGTGGCGGCGAAGCTGCCCGTGCAGCGCGTAGGTACAGCCTCGGACGTTGCCGAAGGCGTGCTCTATCTGATCCGTAACGGCTTCGTAACAGGCACAGTGCTTCATGTAGAGGGCGGACACACCCTGATTTGACCGGGCCGCCCGGAGAAAGCTTAGCCTTGGCAGTTTCCTCAAAAAAACCCTGCCTCCTAATGATACAGGAGGCAGGGTTACGTCTTGCCGGGGCCGCTTCTTACAGCATTTTGATCTCCAGCAGCTCATATTGGATAATACCCATGGGTGCATTTACGCTGATGATATCGCCGACTCTTTTGCCGAGCAGCTCTTTGCCCAGCGGACTTTCATACGAAATCTTGTTGTCCAGCACATCAGCCTCAGCCGGTCCGACGACTCTATATTCAATCTTCTCGGAGTACTCCACATCATTCAGGGTGACAATAGAGCCGACACTGACCTTGCTCAGATCCATGCTGCTCTCATCCACAATCTGTGCTTTGGTCAGCATTTTCTCCAGAATCATGATGCGTGTCTCCATAAACGACTGATCTTCCTTCGCCGAATGGTACTCGCTGTTCTCCTTAAGGTCCCCGTAGCTGATCGCCAGCTTAAGCCGGGCCGCAAGCTCCTTACGCTTCACAGTCTTCAGGTCCCTCAGCTCTTCCTCTAGCTTGGCCAGACCCTCTTTTGTCAGAAACACTTCTTCATTCGACATGTATACAACTCCTACTTTCGCTCGCTTTACTATATATTCTACCCCATAATCGGCTAACATGCGAAGAGAAAGCGCCGCCGCCGCAAATTGCCACAAATCCAGCACAGGTAAAATGACCCAAAATCGTTTAGAATATTAACAGGTACTTTTCAAATTCTTAAGTACAAGTATGGTACCCAATCCCACAATAGTCAGGAGTACAAGAAGTCCATGTTCATGCAATTCCGGAAATCCCACCGTATTAAAAGCTGTCTGGCTGCACTGGTTCTTCTGTCGGCAACAGTCCTGCCTACCGCCGCAGCGGTGAAGCCTGCCGCCACCTCCACTGCGCTTGCGAGCTACGATGTCGTTGTCATCGGAAGCGAAATTCAAGGTGCACTGCTCGCCAAGGAAGCCGTCAGAGCCGGTCTGAAAGTGCTGATGCTTGATCCCCGCAGCAAACCGGGCGGCGAATTGATTCAAGGGCAGATGTTTTTTCTCGATGATGTAAATGACAACAAGCAGAGAAGCCTCGTACAGGGCGAAATCAAAAACCTCTTTAACGGCTACAAAGCCGGAACGATCCGCAAGGCCGCCGATTTCCAAAAGTATTATGCGAAAGTCATCCAAGGGATTCCGCTGAAGAGCGGGATTGTTCTGGACCGGGTGGACACAAAGGACACAAGCAGCGGGAAGATGCTGAGTGCTCTCACCTATCACGGCAAAGACGGCGCCAAGGTCACGATTCAGTCCCGGTACTGGGTGGAGAACACCGATTACAATGCCCTGAGCGGGAAATTGAAGGAAGCCCGGATTCCCGGAATGGAAACGATCTATAACAGTACAGTGCCCGATTATATGGCGGCAACCTATATGCTTAATTTCAGGAATGTGGACTGGAACCTGCTGCATCAGCGCATTCTGGAGGATTATCCGCTCACCAATGTCCGTAAGAAATATGGCCCCAACACCTATGTGGACTGGCATTTTGCAACAGGATTCAGCAACATTACCAATAGGTACTCCACCAAGGATAAACAGCTCCGGCTGCGCGGATTAAATGCTTCCTACCAAAAAAATGGCCAGGTAATCATCAACGGCCTGCTGATTTATGATGTCAATCCTGCAGACCCTATTTCTGTGGCGTCTGCGGTACGGAAAGGGAAGGCCGAAGCTCCTCACATTCTGAGCTTTTTGCGCAAGAATATCCCCGGGTTCGCCAAAGCCGAACTGAACGGATTTCCCGAGTACCTCTATATCCGCGACTATAACCGCTATGAGACCAAATACGTTCTGGAGTACACGGACTTAATGTCCAGCCGGATGTTCTGGGACAATGTGAGCATTGGCGGGTATTCCATTGATTTGCAGGGAACCCGGGCGATTCCTACCGGAATCGGCTTCGGCAAGCCGGACCGTTACGGGCTGCCGCTGCGTTCCTTCGAGCTGAAATCCTATGACAATGTGCTCGTAACCGGAAAAAATGTGGGCGCCAGAATCAAAGCCTATGGCAGCGCAAGAATCATGCCCACCACCGCCTTAGCGGCTCAGACGATCGGCATCATCCTGGGGCGGGAGCGGAGCAAACGGCTGGACGATCTGAATGTGGAAGATTTCAAGAGAATCCGTGCCTATCTGAAAAAGGATTATCAGATCAGCCTGCAGTAGGCTGATCACCGTCTATACAAGAAACAGCCCCTGCAGTTCCGTCGAGAACCTGCAGGGGCTGTTTGCTTATCAACAAGCAGTCCGGCTGAAGCGGAGACTGTCCTTGATCAGGACTCCCCGGTGCTTACCGGCAGCCCATTAACTGTTTGCCTCCCGCTTGACAGCCGCTACATTCAGTACAGCCGCCTGGGGTTTGGCTGTTCCGGTTCTGAGCAGGAAGGTCAAAGGAATGGCAACAATCCCGATCACTGTGGCGATCAGGAACACATCCTGAACCCCCATTGTCATGCCCTGCGCCTTAATCAGCGCCCCTGCGGCCGAAGCGCCGCCGCTAAGCTCCTTCTGATGCGTCAAGGCTCTCGATGCCAGCAGCGAGCTGAAGACAGCAATCGACAGCGCTCCGGTCGCCTGACGTACCCAGTTGGTGACGGAAGAAGCATGGCCGGTGATCTGCTTCGGCACGGAAGACATTCCGGCGTTCGTAACCGGCATAAAGGCCAAGGCAATCCCAACATTACGCAACGCCATCAGCCAAGCGAGCTGAACGTGGGTAGCAGCGACTGTGATATGGCTAAGCTCCCAGGTTGAAGCCACCAGCAGCAGGATACCGCCAAGGATAAGCCAGAATGGCCCAATTCTGCTGTAGAGCTTGCCGACAACCGGGGACATGACGGCCATGGCGATGGAGCTCGGCAGCAGAACCAGCGCTGTTGTGAGCGGAGTAGACTGCTGGATATCCTGCAGAAACACCGGAATCAGGAACGTCCCGGAATATAGGGCAACGGTGATGATGCAGTTAATAATCAGACTGTAAGTGAAACGGTTTTGCCGGAATACCTGCAGATTCAGGAGCGGCTCCTTCAAGGAGAGCTCCCTGCGGACAAAATATATCAGTGCAATGGCTCCGATGATCAACAGGGCCAGTGTTTTATAGGAGGCCCAGCCCCAGCTGTTTCCTTTGTTGAAGGCCAGGATAATAAACGCGCTGCTGAGAATAACCGTGACAAAACCCGGCAGATCAAAGCTTTTGGTCTCTCCGGCGTTACGCTGGAACGGCAGGCACTTCAGCGCGACGGCAATCGCCACGATTCCAATCGGGAGATTAATCATGAACAGCGATTTCCAGCCAAAATATCCGGTCAGCCATCCCCCGAGTGTCGGTCCAAGAGCAGGCGCCAGCATGGAGGATAAGCTCCAGAGACTCATTGCGAATGCCTGCTTTTCCTTCTCAATAAATTGATAAATCATGGTCATTGTGGTGGGAATGATCAATCCGCCGAATACCCCCTGCAGAATGCGGAAGATCACCAGCGAATGAATGCTCCAGGCGATCATGCTTAATCCTGAGAACAGCGTAAAACCCGATAGCGCGAACACATAAAGGTATTTATAGCTCCATTTATCACCAAAATAACCCACAACCGGCGCGATCACGCCTGTAGCGAGCAGGTATCCGGTAATCATCCACTGGACGGTCCCGATCTCCGCATGAAAATCCTTCATAAACACCGGAAACGCCACGTTAATGGTCGTCGTACTCAGGATCGCCATGAAATTTCCGAAAAAAATAGCTAAAATAATCAGCCAAAACGATGAATTGCGAGCCGTTTGATTATTCAATCCGTTCTCTCCTCCGTTAAAAAACAAGGAACTCATATCAGCTCCCTCTTAATTTAGGTGTATAATACAATAATATTATTATATGTGTATTATACAACCACATTCTTGAAAGTCAATATGACTTGTTTCATACCCTTTCATGGCGGGAGCGATTTTTGCTTGTTGTTCGGTATGTTCACTATAATAATGGAGAAGAGTACTCAGTAGAGGAAGGAAACTATACCATGGATGATAAAAAAGATAATAAAAACCTGGAGTCTCTCAACAATGAGCTGATGACACTCATTCGCCGCTCTTCTCTCGACAAGAAGCACGGAGGGCTGGACCGCTCGACATATACGCTGCTCTACCATTTGGCTCATCATGAAAAGGTTGGGGTGAAGGTACTGGCCGAAGAGTTCGGCCTCGACACCTCCACGATCAGCAGACAGACCAGTGTGCTCGAAGCCAAAGGCTATGCCGTCAAGGTTCCTGATCCGATGGACGGAAGATCCAGCTATTTTGAGATCACCCTCCTTGGCACCCGCAAGCTGGAAGAAGCACGGAACATCCGTCTGGAGCGGTATGAAGAGATCTTTGAGGATTGGTCCCCAGAGGACTGCCACACCTTCAGCGGGCTGCTGGCCAGACTGAACCGCAAACTCATGCAGCGCAGCTCCGGAGCCAAAGGATTGACGGAAGAGGCTGAAGCTGGTAGATTGAATTAATCATACAATATAAGTCGGAATTACAATGCGGACATATTAAATATTGCCAAAGGGGCTGGGCAGCGTGAACTTCATCTTCTTTTCTCCTCATTTCCCCAGGAACAGCGCGGACTTCTGCAGTCAGCTGCATCAGCAGGGTGCTACGGTGCTTGGGATCGGCGATGCCGAATATGATCAGCTGGAGGACAAGCTAAAGTCGGCATTAACGGAGTATTACAAGGTAAGCAGCTTGGAAAGTTACGACGAGATCCTGCGGGCTGTGGGCTACTTTACCCATCAATACGGCAAGATGGACCGCTTCGAATCCTTGAACGAATATTGGCTGGAGCAGGATGCTGCGATCCGCACGGATTTCAACATTTACGGCACCAAGACGGATTTTGTCTATAACCTGAAGCAGAAATCCAAGATGAAAGAGTTTTTTCGCAAAAGCGGTGTAAGCACTGTACAGTTCTCGACCGGCACCACCCGGGACAGCGTCCAGGATTTCATCCGCAGCGCCGGCTTTCCGCTCGTGGTGAAGCCCGACCTTGGCTCCGGGGCCAGCATGACCTACAAGATCCATAACGAAGCTGAGCTGCAGCAGTTTTTTGACACCAAGCCGGATGATGTCGCCTTTATTATTGAGGAGTTCATTGATGGTGTCATTCTGACCTATGACGGGCTGGTCGATATTGACGGCAACGTGCGGTTCGCGGTCAGCCACCTGTTCGAAAACAGCGTGATGGACGTTGTCAATACGGACAACCACCTGTACTATTTCTGTCTTAAGGATGTCAGTCCCGAGGTCGAGCTGGCCGGAAAGAACATTCTGAAGGCTTTTGATATCAAAGAGCGTTTCTTCCATATCGAATTGTTCAAATCGAATATAGATGGCCGGATCATTGCCCTCGAAGTAAATATGCGGCCACCGGGCGCGTGGATGACCGATGCGATTAATTTTTCCTATGATGTGGATGTATATAGGGAGTGGGCGCGCATGGTTGTGCACAATGAGACCGGCGGCCCCTTTGAAGGCAAATATTATACCGGCTATGCCAGCCGCAAGCAGCACAAGCATTATTCCCACAGCCACGAGGATATTTACCGTACGTTTGGGGATAAGATCGTCAACTATGCCGAGATCGAAGAAGTCTTCAGCCGGGCCATGGGGAACAGCGCCTATCAATTTCGTTCGGCCAGTCTGGAGGACGTCAGGGACATCGTGAACTATATTCAACAAGAAGAGGGATAGGATGTGTTGACGGATGAGGATCAGCTACCATAAAGAATACAGCCATCACCTTCACAGAGACATGGAATACAAAGTGTACGGACATGCCGGCAAACCCATGCTGGTCTTTCCAACTTCACTGGGGCGTTTTTACCAATATGAGGACTCCGGCATGATTCAGACTCTCTCGGAGTTTATCGATGCCGGCAAACTGCAGATTTGGGCCTGCGACACCCTGGATGAGGAGACCTTCTTCTCCGGCCACTGGAACCATGAGGATAAGATGCAGCGGCATGAGCAATATGACAAATACATGATGCAGGAGCTGGTTCCAAGCATCCTCCACTCCAGCAAGGAGAACAACGGCGGCAGCGACCAGAAAATTCTCATCTCGGGCTGCTCCATGGGCGCGTACTACAGTGCCAGCTTCTTTTTCCGCCATCCGCATGTTTTCGATACCCTCATTGCGCTTAGCGGTGTCTATTCCACTTACTACTTCTTCGGTGATTATATGAGCCAAACGGTCTACTTGAACTCGCCGCTGCATTACCTGCCGAACCTGACCGATGACTATTACCTGAACGCCTACCGCAGCAGCCGGATTATTCTCTGCGTCGGCCAGGGCGCCTATGAAGACGAGATGCTCCATGAGACCCGCTTGCTTCAGGACCTGCTCCGGCACAAAGCTATACCGGCACAGATTGACTATTGGGGCCACGATGTGGATCATGACTGGCCATGGTGGAACAAGCAGATTCATTATTATGTGGGCGGGTGCTTATAGGGGTTTATAATTCCCCACAAAAACACCCCATAACCTATAGCGCTTTCCTGAGGTCTTTTACTTTAGTTTAGTCAATTGAATAGGCTTAAGGCTCAGTCCGCTCCCCCCTTGGCAGGGAGGGAGGCCTTGTGACAGTGTTCGAAACGTTGATGTTAATATGCATACCGCATACCTTTGGTCCACTCATCGTAGCGCCGCTGTCCCATAAACACAAACAGACCGCCTCCTCCCAAAGGTATGCGGTCTATTTGTTCGTTATCCATTTGTGGCGTCTTGCTGAACCACTGAGGCCGTGTGCCTGCTTTAAGCAGGCAGATGCTCCTTACAGAACAGGACCAACGCTGCTTCCTCGTCCTCTTCCATATCAAAATCCAGAATCCGGCCGGTCGTGGTCTCGAGCAGATCGTAGCTGATAATGCTTGTCTCCTCATCCTCCACCTTTATGATCACCCGTGCGGATACACCATTCTCTTCATACAGCTCATCATCCTCCGGCACATCCAGATTCACGACGAACTCATATCGCTTGCCGCTTAAAATACCAAATGGATCTCTTACGTTCTCCACGGTGTAGCTTGTAAATGTCAACACTTCGCATTCCTCTTTTCTTCAATCATCTGGCTATTGTATCATACAATCCATGATAGCAGCTTCCACAATTACGCGTAGCTGAGCAAATCACTAAGAAAACGCTGAATGACTGCCCGTTCCTTCGGAGCGTACGCCTTCAAAAGCTGACGGTAATGCTCGACCGCCCGCTCATATTCCTCCTCATGAATCTTCTCTAATCTGCTCAGGCAGCACCATCAGTCCGCCCCCTGTCCTCTTTCCGCTTCAATTGTGCCGGAATCATCATAAGCTTCGGACATAGCCTATTCTTTTATACCCGAAGGGGAGTTGTCTGTGGCTGATTCAGAAGGCTCCAATATGACTCCCATTGCGGAAACCGTTTTATACACTATATATGGAAAAACAGCCGCAAAAAGCGGCTGCTCCTCGTTCTCCGCCCCGCTTCAGAAGTAGTAGTCCATGTAAAGCAGTAGTCCTACCGGCAGGGGAAGAACCGCTGCGTAGTGTAGATTTGCTTAAAAACCGAGTGACACCCACTGTGAACTGCTTGCCGGATAATACAAAAGCGGTGACAGGTGGATGACCACCTGTCACCGCTCTTTTGTAATTGAGGGGGCTCGATCAAAGGTATTTTTACCCTTGATTTCTGCCATCCGCACCTTGTCGGCTCAATCAAAGGTATTTTTACCTTTGATTTCTGCTATCTGCGCCTTGGTGCCTCGATCAAAGGTATTTTTACCCTTGATTTCTGCCATCCGCGCCTTGTCGGCTCGATCAAAGGTATTTTTACCTTTGATCGAGCCGATCCGCGCCATGAGAAACAAGTCCGGCGGATTTACCAGTGTTTCTGCCGGCATTTCCGCCTTCCTGCCGCCCCACCGGCTCTCTTCGCGCAGTGCGGGTTTACCCGCCCGCCACCGGCTCTCTTCACGCAGCGCGGGTTTACCCGCCCGCCACCTGCTCTCTGCGCGCAGCGCGGTTTACCCGGCAGCCACGCCGCTCGGGCTGGCACCGCCCTTGGCCTTTTGAATCTGCTTGCTGCGCAGCTGGCCGCAGGCGGCGTCGATATCGACGCCGTGCTCCAGGCGGGTGCTTACGCTGACGCCCTGCTTTTTGAGCGTATCGAAGAACGCCCGCACGGACTCGCGCTCGCTTCGCTGGTATTGGCTGTGCTCATCCACCGGATTGTAAGGAATCAGGTTCACATTGGCCATCTGCCGCCGGTCCCCTATCAGCCCGGCCAGCTCCAGGGCATGCTCCTGGCGGTCATTGACATCCTTCAGCAGAATATACTCCAGGGTAATTCTCCGGTTCGTCTTTTCCAGATAGTAATCAATAGCGGGCATTAATTTCTCTATAGGAATGGCGCGGTTAATCTTCATGATCCGTGTCCGCAGCTCATTATTCGGCGCATGTAAAGAAATCGCCAGGTTAACCTGCATATTGGCATCGGCGAATTCTCTGATTTTATCAGCCAGACCGCTCGTGGACACCGTGATGCCCTTGCCGGCAATCGCCAGTCCCTTGTGATCCTTGATGATCGTCAGGAAATTCAGCAAATTTGTAAAATTATCGAATGGCTCGCCGATCCCCATCACCACCACATGGCTGACCCTTTGACCAAGCCCCAACCCGTCCAGATGATGCTGTACCTTCATAATCTGCTCGACAATCTCTCCGCTGGAGAGGTCACGGCTCTTCGCCAGCAGACCGCTGGCGCAAAAGCTGCAGCCGATGTTGCAGCCCACCTGTGTCGTCACGCAGACGGACAACCCGTATTTCTGCCGCATCAGCACCGTTTCGATCAAATTACCGTCCTTCAGGCGGAACAGGAACTTGATGGTGCCGTCAGCTGACTCCTGCTTCACATGCTCATCCATCGTCTGAAAAACAAAATGCTCGGACAGCAGCTGCACCGTCTCGCCGTTCACCTCGGTCATTTCCGCAAAATCCTTCACCCGCTGGCGGTACAAGGATTCCCATATCCGGGATGCGCGGGATTTCTTATGGCCGTGCTCTACCAGCCAGGACGCCAGCTGTTCTAAAGTTAATCCATAAATGGATTGTTTATTCATGATTTATCCTCTTTTCAAAACATTGAAGTTCAATTCATTCTACCTTGCAGGGCTCCGTCTAACAACATGCACTTATTGTCTCAAATTTTTTTTATTAAAACAAGAAGAATCCCCTGCTGTCCCCGCTTCCGCCACAATTCACAACGCGCCTCCGCGCTCATCAAGGAAACGTTCCTGCATGAGCCTCAATGTAAAAAGCGTACCCGCCACTTCGGATACGCTTTATCAACATGAACAGCCGCTGCCGCATTATCTGAAAATGGCGAATTTCAGCTGTTTGCTTTTAAGATATTTTATAATTGCAGGCAGTGCTTGGACCGTTACTGCTTTTTCATGAAGAAGATAGATGCCCCCGGAAGGATCGGTATGGTAAAAATATTGGGTGATCTGCTCCGCAGTATCCGCCTTCCAGTCTTCAGGATCACGGTTCCAGAGCAGCACCTTCAGCTTCTGTTTCCCGGCTTCAGCAGCCACGGAACCGTTGATAGCCCCATAGGGCGGACGAAACACAGTTACCGGTTTTCCGGTATTCTGCTCCAGCACCTGGACTGACCGCAGCAGATTATTATGGTTCTCTCCGCTGCTGTTCTTCGTCAGGTCGCTGTGATCCCAGGAATGACTGCCCACCGGCATTCCATGCTCATCGGCATAGCGGACCGCCTGCGGGTAATGCTGGGCGTTCTGGCCGATGAACAAAAAGTTCGCTGCCACTCCATGAGCCAGCAGAATATCGACAATTTCCTGAGTGTACTTGGACGGGCCGTCGTCAAAGGATAAAGCCACATACCCCTTGGCCAGATTATATTCATAGCTGCTTCCGTCCAGCGCCAAAGTTTCAACCAACGGACTCTGTACCTCTTGTAGCTCTGATTCTGATTCTGCCTCTGGTCCTGGTCCTGGTTCTGCTTCCATCTCTGGTCCTAATTCTGATTCTGCATCTAGCTCTGATCCTGCCTCCCGTTCCGGCTCCTGCACTTGTCCGGTTTCCGGCACAGGTACAGCCTCAGCCTCTGCATCTTGAAATGATGCTTGGTCAACCACAGGGACATAGGCTGCCGGAACACTGCTGTGGGCAGAGAGCTTCCGTTCTGTAAAGTCCTCATGGGCTTCAGCACTGTTGAATACGGTACCATCCATCCGCAGGAAGAACAATACGAACAGCAAGCTGAATAGAATACACCTCAGGACAATGGGCCGGGCCAGGCGGAAGGTTCCGGCGCTGCGCGTGAGCGGCTCCATCTGCTGCGGTTCGGGTGAAGACAGCTCCGCTGGAACCGCGCCTGCTTCAAGCGGCGGAAAGGTTAGCTCCTTCAATTGAAGCAGCTGTGAGACGTAAGCTTCAGAACAGGCAAAATATAGTGTCTCGGAGCAGGTACTTTTCATTTTGCTAAGAGAGCTGAAATATGTGCGGCGAAAGGGGTCCCACTTCGGGTAAAGCGACAACCGTACTCTATGTCCTTGAAAAGAGGCCAGCATATTCATTTGCAGGTATGTAAATTCATCGATGAGGAGAACTTTTCGGGTGAATCCGCCGCTGCGGGTTAGACCTACCTCCAGCTGATAGCCGTCCTGCTTATGTTCAAGCGACAGCAATTCTACGATCAGCGCGGCTTGTTGTTCAAGAAGAGGCATAGATGTTATGTATTCCCGTTTCCGTCTGTGTGTTCTCCCGTTGGGGTGTTCGCCCCAAAAGGCACTGTCATCCGTGTAGCGAAATCGTTAATCATGCTGGAGAGGTAGGCTTTCTCCTGCCGGATTGTTTCGTATTTCTGTTTCATATGGGCATTCTCGGTTTCGAGACGTCCGATCTTTTCTTCCAGCTCGTTCATTTTCTTCAGCTTTTCTGAAATGGCATCATTATGCTTCTGGACCAGATTGGTATACTTTTGCCGCTCCAGCTCAATAGTGCTCTTAAGCTCATCCATTTCCGAAGACAGGGTGCCGTACATTTCACGGTGGTCCTCCATCACCTGATCGACCTTCAGATTGCGCTCCACCAGCTTATGTTCGAGCTCCAGAATACTTTTCTCGCGCTCATCAATGACCTTGTTCAGATTCTTCAGATCCTTGTTCAGCCGTTCCACATGTCCGCTGGTATGGGTCAAACGGTCCTGAAGCTCATGATTAGTTGTCTCTGCATGGGTTCTGGCCTGGATAATTTGCTCTACAGCAAATATAAGATCCAGTGATTTCTTGTCCAATTGCGCTTTTCCGGTGGAAATGAGGCTGGACAGGCTCTCGCCCGTTTCATTATTTACCTTTTCTTCAGGCGGATCTTCCGCCAATTGAACCTTTTGAACCACGCCGGGCCTGGGCTGCTTATCCGCCCCCGCGTCCTTTTTCTTGAAAAAAGGGGTCGCCATCTATGCTATCACCTCATTATATTGTCAAAAAATGTCGAGCCTATACGCATTTATTATAGTTGATTTAGCCTGCCTGTAAGTGAGCCTTTATATCTAAGTTTCTTAAATGTATCCAAAGGCCTATTTTCAAAAAAAAGACATCCTTTTGGATGTCTTCGTCCCCTTGCGCAATGCTTCTGCCTATAGCGGCAATCCGGCCTCCAGCTTGTTCAGCGCTTCCTCCAGCAGAGCCAGGAAGTCCGCCTCGGGATGCTCTGCGTAATACTGCATCACCGATATATTGACACCGATGACCGCCCCCGCAAAAGCACGCACCGCCAAATCCTCCTGCTCTCTGCCCGTACGCTTGCAAGTCAATTCGATGATCAGGTCCATCATGCTGACCATATTATTAATCATCGCTGCCCGCAGCTCCGGTACTGACATCACCAGCTCGTTGCGTTCACGCATTGTCGACAATTCCTGTGGCGTCATCTCCTTTGCGCCCGACAGCATCGCATTGCGCAACGCCATCAGCGGGGTCAGGTGGGCCGGCTGGCTCTCAAAGGAGGCAACCAGCAGCGGATCATAATTATCGATAAGCAGCACATCCTCCTTGGTGGAAAAATAGCGAAAAAAAGTGCTGTAGGAAATTTCCGCCGCTTCTGCGATTTGCTCTACCGTTGTTGCCTTATAGCCATACTGCCGGAAAAGCTGCAGCGCATGCAGCTGAATGTTTGCCATCGTCTTTGCCTTTTTGCGTTCACGCAATCCTGCTTGCGTAGATTTCACAGACAAACCGCTCACTCCCCGATCATTATTCCCGGATTCTTGTCCTCCTCCAGTTTAGCACGATCTCCGCCCGAACCTGAAATAATCTGTATGCTGCCTCCCGCTCCATCAACGACAACCCTGTCGCCTGTCTTTAAGCGTACAGAGGCATCACCGCACCCTACAACCGCCGGGATGCCAAGCTCTCTGGCTACAATTGCTGCATGGGACAGAGGTGCCCCAATATCGGTGATGATTGCCGCCGCCTTGGGAAAACAAAGCGTCCAGCCCACATTGGTTTTCGCTGCCACCAGAATTTCTCCCGGCAGGAGCTGCTCTCCCTCCGCCGGTGTGGCAAGCACTCGTACAACGCCTTCCACCCGCCCGGCCGCACCGGGAAATCCTCTAAGGACATCCGCATCCATACTCCGAAGCGCCTGAACCGGAGCTTCGGAATCATACGCATCCACTCTGCGGGCAGGGTCCTTCGACCAGAGGAACGGATCGAATCTTCCCCGGATCACGGATGGCAGGGGCGGCAAAGCCTGATATTTCGTATAGGTTTCTTTTCGCGCGGCTACATGCTGCAGCATCGGCAGATCGCCTTCGGCCAGCCATTTCAGAATTTCATCCAGGTACAGAAAAAACACCTCTTCCCCAATGCCTGCAAGCTTACCTGCCTTAAGCGCAAATGCCCGGTTCAACCGGAATACCCTGGTCCATTCCGAACGGACAGCTTCGCGTACTTTCGGCCCTTCCGCAGCAGACTGTATCCGGCGGCGGAGCTGTTCCGGCCTCATGGATATCTTCGCCTCCGTCCGCTTCCAGGCAGCATCGTAAAGCTGCTGCTGATGGTTGACAAGCTCCTTCACTTGTAGCGGCAAATCCCCATACTGTTCAAGCTGCCTGGTAAGCCAGAGCTCATCTTCGGCAGGTTCCGGAATGGAAAGTTCGAATTCATGCGGCCCGCGATGCCCGTATTTCTGCAGATATTCTTCATGGCTCATCTCATTTTTAAGAATTCTGGAGATGCCCAGGACCGGACCCAAACTCTCCAGTTCTGTGCCTCCGCTAATGCTCGACAGCAGAATTTCCGCATCCCCGCTGCCCAGCTGCTTACTGAGCTTTTTCTTGAATTTTACGAATTTCTGCATGGGAGCACTGGCCCCCTCCAGCGCAGCCCATAATGCCGCTATATTCCTTGGCCACAGCTCACGCTCCCACAGCGTCAGCAGCTCCTCCCTGCTCCCGATGTCTTCCAGCCGCATGCGGATCTGTTTACACCATTCCGGTGTTTCCTTTACAAACTGGGGCAAATTCCGCACAGCCTGGCGGGTGCGCCGGGTACTGTATACGATCCGCGGCAGCAGGGTCCTGATTAATTCCAGCTTTTTGTAAGGGTACTTTGGCAGGGAGGCTCCCTCCGGGATTGAGCCGAACACGTCACTCATTTGACGCAGGATCGGCTTCACCTTCAAGCCAAAAGCGGAAAAGACGGAAACAGGCAAGCTGATATTGGAATACACCCGTCCACATATATTTCCAGATAACAAATAGTGGCCCGGGATAACATTGTGCTCTTCATCAAGGGCGCGGAGAAACGACCAGCTCAGCGGGGTGAGTACGTCCGCAATCGATTCGCCTACATTGGTATTGGTCCAGAGAAAATCTCCAGTCATCGAATCGTTGCATTCAAAACGGTCAAGGTTCCCTGCACTTAGGGTGGTAATTGGACGTGCCTGAAGCAAATACACCTTTCCTTGGACAGCCGCCCATTCAATGTCCTGGGGACAGCCCGTCTGATGTTCAATTCTGCGGGCGTAACGGTACAGCCGGGTTGCGATCTTTTTACATTCGGGCGGCCCCTTATATCGGCCTTTGGGCTGGGACACGGTGAACAGGACTGCATTTGCCTCCCCGGATACCAGCTGTTCTCCTAAACCGTGCACATAGTTGCCCTGCATCTCCAGCCGGCTGCCCGTGACAGGATCTGCTGTAAACAACACTCCTGACAGCTCGGATGGAATCATCCGCTGAATGACAACAGCCATGGAACGGACCTCATGATCCCCTTGAACACTGCTGTTGTATATCTGAACTCTTTCCGCATATTGGGACTGATAGACGGTGTCCAGAGCAGCCCACAGCTGATCATCCGTCTCTACGCCAAGTACAGACTCAAACTCTCCGGCAAAAGAAGCCCCCGCCGCATCCTCACCGAGCCCTGAGGAGCGCACGGCAAATGCCGCGCCCGGGTGTTTGCTGCGTATAGCCGATAGTTGTGCCAAAATCTCCTCCTGAACTGCTTCCTCCAAAACCCCGCCCTGCAGCGCTTCCGGAAACACTACAAAACCTTCAGGCACGGGATAGCCTTGCTGATACAGCAGGCTTAGCATAGCGCCTTTGCCCCCTGCGTGTTCCCGAAGCTGCGGCGTGATTTCCTGAAAACCTGCAACCTTGCTTGCCATACAAAGACCTCCATCCAAAATATGAAATTTAGTATCATATTAAACTTATATATCTTTTTATATTTAGTGTCAATATTTTAAGCAAAAAACAGCTACGCCATCCTTCACTGGATAACGCAGCTGTCTTGGATTTGAATTTAGCGTTTGTCTGAAGGATCTTTCATGAATCGGGCAGTGAAGTGGGGAACTTGAAAGCTTGGCGAATACAATGAAGCTCATCAGGAACTAAACTAAGTGGAAAAAGTAAAACTAATCCGGTGAAATCCGGGGTACACAAGTTTTAGTTGGATTTTGTACACCTAACTCATGCCTATTCGCCCCATATGGCCACTTTTAGCCGAATTAGTGGTACTTTTTCCAACATAGGCTACTCCATAGGCTAAATGAGTTTGATTAGTGATCCTTTTTCCACTAAGGATGTCCGGCTCTATTCATAAATTTCTCATGTTCAATTTATATAGCGGTTGTTTACCTGCTTCTTCGCCAGCGCGAGTTGGAGAAAGGCTATCACAGGTGAAAGAAATCATAATTTCCCAAAAAACAAAAGAAGCGCAATCCCCCGGGACCGCGCTTCCAGCTTTTTTCGGCTTATTCGGCTTATTTGTACAAGACTTTCTCCACATTGTATTTGGCTCTAAGCTTGTTCACAATGTATGTTTCATAGATTTCCCTGTCGACGGCATCATCGATAATGCAGACTTCAATCTTGGCCACCTCGTCACGGTGCGGCTTCATCACCGAAACACTATCTTCAAAATGCTTTTTAATCCGCGGTCTCAGCTTTCTGGCCTTGCCCACAAACAGCAGCTCATCCTTGTCGTTATAGAACATGAAGATGCCGCCTTTTTCCCGGGTAATCAGGTGGAAATCCGTGAATCCGTAGATATGGCTAAGTACAGGATTCTCCTGCTTCATAATGGTAACATCCGGTGTTGGAATCGTAATGCTGATCATTGTAGCTCACTTCCCTCTTGTATATAGACATAAATAGTATCACAGTTCCAGAACCCTGACTATACAGATACATCGCCGGATTAAGCAATAAGGCGCTCCTGACACGGCTGTTACCGGATGAGCAGCCCAGCGGAATCAGCGGACGCTGCTGGGACGGACCGAAAGTCATTGCTTCCTCCGAAGAATCCTACAAGCGGGACCGCGCCGCAGAGCTGTGGAATGGAGCTCACACAGCCTTGGCCTGCCGGCTCTGGATAGCACGGATCGTCTCCCTGATCCCATCCTCAAATGAAGTTGCCGGGATTGGACCGACTAAACGCTCATACTTGCGGCCGCTTAAGCGCAGCGGTTCCTTCGTTAAATAGAGCATTTCCACAATCTCCTTCATAACCGGTACAAACAGGCCCAGCAGCGATAAACCAATCAGTCCCACCGGGATGACCGGTTTGGACTTCCCGCTTGCTGCCCGGGCAAGGCGGACGATCTCCTTGCCTGAGATGGTCCCGGCCCCCGGAATGTTCCAATTCTGCCCGTAGGCCTCTTCCCGGAGGGCAAGTTCGACGATCATCACCGCTGCATCCGGCAGATACACATATTCACGCGACACAGTCATATTCCCGACGAACATTCCCGGTTTGCCCGCAGCAATGGCTTCAAGCGTAGAACCCAGATATGAGGCTTCGTTGGCAGCAGCGCCATAATAATCGGGCAGGCGGACAATCATCCGCTCCGTCCGGCTCCAACGCGGGCTGAAGAACATCCGCTCGAACTCCAGCTTGACTTTGCCTTTTTTCGTATGCGGGTTCTTGGGGAAATCCTCGCTGATCGGCTGCTCATCCTTTCTTCGTCCATAGGGATAAATTCCGTCTATCGCAATCACACGCGTACCGAGTCTGTCCGCCGCCTCCATCACAGCTTCGCCCATCGGCAGCAGCTTGGTGCTCATTTCGTGGTACGGCACCGACGCACAGTGAAAAATAACATCTGCACTTTGCGCAGCTTGGTAAACATCCTCCGCCTTGAACACATCCCCCGTCTTGAGGCTAAGTCCAGCCGGATTGCCCAGTTTCGCAGCGAACTGCTCCAGCTTCGGCAAAGTTCTTCCAAACGCCACTGTGCTGACGCCTCTCTTCAACAGTTCTGCAATAATAACCGTTCCAGTTCCTCCGGTTGCGCCTAATACGACAGCCTTCTTTACATTGTTCATCATTAGTATTCCTCCTACATGATTTTGTATTATTAGTGATTAATCAATAACCAAAATTCAAAAAAATAATAAACCCCGCTGTGTCTACATGAACATTTCACATATGTTCACTATTCATGCGCTTGTCATTCATACGCTGCCATTCGTTGTGATTGATCAATCACTACTTAAGAGCTGTGAAGCAGCTAAGGGGATAACCCTTAGGTGAGCGGCTGGCTTTTTTGCCATACGGCTCACTTCAGATGCTTCGGCTTCAGCTCTGGCATCTCCAGCGCCATTGCAATGTGGCAGAGCATGCCGTTGGCCATGAATGTACTGACTTCCACCTCGGGGTTGGCAATCCCGGCAGCGGTAAACTTATTTTCCATCAACTGTGTCACCTTGTTCATTCCGGCCTGCATCGAACTGCGGATCGCTTCATCGCGAATGCCCAAGGCCTGCACCTGCAGAATGATTTCACTGGGATGAGTCTCCATCATTTGCTCATACACCCGGATCGATTCCTCCAGCAGTTTATCCCCGGATGCCTCAACGTCTGTGAATGTGCGGATTGTCCGTTCAAACGCCCGGTCCAGCGCCGCTACAAACAATTCCTCCTTATTCTTGAACAGCTTAAAAATGTACGGCTGGGAGATGCCTACCTTCTCTGCCACCTGTGCGGTTGTCGCCTTGAAATAGCCATGCTCGGCAAATACAATTACTGCGGCTTCCAGAATCTGTTCCCGGCGGTTTACTGAGGCAGCTTCTTCCTTCGCCCGTACATCTCCCGATAATTTGCTCATGTCGGCCTCCTGTGGTTATACAGTAATAGGTTTTGAATAATGTTTAGTTATTGGTCAATCACTATCTTGTTTTGAAGTATACACTGGCTGTTTCCGAAATACAAGTTTTTATTTAAATTTTTTACGGCTCTCTTTAAAGAGTAAAGACGCGGCACGAGTAAAAAAACAGCCGCGCCGCCCTTGCTTCAGGACGCCGCCAGCTGTTTTTTTACGATACCGGCCAGATTTCCGTTCCCGGCTTATGATCTTTAATTTCGGCTCCGCAGCTTGGACAGCAGCCTGAGGATCTCCACATAGAGCCACACCAGCGTGACCATGAGGCCGAAGGCACCGTACCATTCCATGTATTTCGGAGCTCCCTGCTGCGCCCCGTGCTCAATAAAATCAAAATCAAGCACCAAATTGAGTGCGGCAACGATGACAATAATAACCGAAATGCCGATTCCGATCAGGCTGTTGCTGTGCAAATAGGGTACGGTTACACCGAACAGCCCCAGTACAAAGCTGAGCAGATATACGATGGCGATTCCGGCCGTGGCAGCAAATACGCCGAGCTTGAATTTTTCCGTCGCCCTAATTATTCTTGTTTTGTAGGCAAGCAGTAAAGCAACAAAAATGCTCAGGGTCAATAACGCAGCCTGCAAAGTAATACCATAGTACAAGCCTTCGTATGACGCTGAGATTGCCCCGAGAAACAGCCCTTCCGCCAGCGCATAGACCGGTACCAGATAAGGGGCAGCGGCCGGCTTAAAGCTGATAATCAACGCTAACACGAATCCGGTCAGCGCCCCGCCGATAGCGTAAGCAGATACATCCTGTCCGTTAAAATACATCGACCAGGCGCTGAAGGCACCTGCCAGCAGAATGGTCAGGGTAATGAAGGTTTTGTTGACCGTTCCGTTAATGCTCATACGCTCCTGTCCGGAGTACCGTTCTTCGCGTTCAAACGTTTTTTCATTTAACGTGGGATTCCCGCTGCGTCCGATCAAAAGATCATCTCGTTTCATTGTATTTGTGTCCATAATAGCATATTGCCGGCATGAAAACATTGCAGTGATCCGCAAATGCTGATATAACCAACCTAGCTAAAAAAGGAGGGTTCGGATTTGAGCAAATTCGGAATGTATGCCAAATTCACCGCCAAACCGGGAGGCCGCGAGGCGCTGGCGGCTATCCTGCTCGAAGCTGCCGCAGCAGCTGAGACGGTGAGCGAATGCGAGCTGTACATCGTCAATCTTTCGGAGAGTGAGCCGGATGTCCTCTGGGTCACTGAGGTATGGAGCAATGCAGAAGCACACGCGGCTTCACTGAACGACGAGGCGACCCGGGCCACCATCCAGCGGGCCATGCCGCTGATTGCAGGTGTCGAACCCATTCCGCTGGTTCCGTTGGGAGGCAAGGGGCTGGCGTTCGGAGCTAAGGACGCATAATTTGAAAAAGGCAATAATGCTGCTCCTTACAGAGTGTATTATTGCCTTTTTTCTTCATTCCATTTCCGCCAATCTGGCGATAATTCGTCTTTTGCGGTACAGCATCCGGGCAGCCTCGGCTACATCCTCCAGCGCCTTGCGGTTGGTGTAGGCACCGAAGAACATCCCTGCTACCGGGATGGCCTGCAGCATCTTTTTCCAGCCCCAATTGTCGCGGTACACCATGATGGCCTCTTTCCAGCCCTGAATCTTGGAGACAGCCTCATTCGTTCCTGGCGTAATATCCCCGGTCCCCCCGGCCTGCAGGTTGAGCTCCTTCAGAATAGTCCGCTTGCCGACAATATCCGATGAAGCGAACTGCATCACCTTGACGGTAAAGATCCGCTCCGCTTTATCCGCAGGATTATAGCCATAGCAGAGGCCAATCTCCTGGATGACCTTCAGAGACAAGCCCAGAACCGCAGGGATATCCGCAGCCAGCGTGAACACCCCGCCGAATCCCGTTGTTGCTCCCTGCGCGGTGGCTACATTCCTGCTGCTCTGCGTCAGCTGCTCTGCAGCCTTATCCATAACAGCCAGAGGAAAGGGACCCTCACCGCTTCCTCCAGCCGCACGGCTTTCGGCCTGCATGAGCAACCCAACCTTGCGTCCGGCCACCAGATAGTTGCCTCCATTCTGGATATAGCTCCCCAGTTCGTCCAGCAGCTTGCCCAGCTTCTCATGAATAAATTTCGGGGTAAGCTTGTCGAGCACCTTGAATGGCAGACGGGTGAGGTGGTCCCAGATCATCAGCTTGTTCTGTTCTTTTTCCCACTTCGTTATTTCAGCAAGCGCAGCATTCAGCTCCTCCACAGTCTCCAGATGGGAGAAGGACCCAGCAGTTTCCGTCATATCTAAGCCCCCTTAAAAATTCTTGTTTGTTTAAATAGTACGTTTTTGCAGGCCACCGGTTCTGTTAATTTTATAACCCGTTTGGGGGAGTTTGAATGATTGGGGGAGAATCGTTCTGACCTTACTGTTTTGCGCCGGCGGCAAATCCAAGGTGGGATCATGTGATAAAGGTCAGTGAATTAGGCTGAATACCTTGTACTCCCGCAGACTTAAGTGGAATAAGGCAAGCTAATTTGCTTGAGCTCCCTGTTCTCCGCAGTCTTTAGTGGAAAAAGGTACACTAATTCAGCTCATTTCACCCCCAATGGGAGAATATGGCCCAATTAAGTTTCCTTCTTCCACCTAAACCTAACATTTATTAATTTTAGAGTAAAATAAGTTCCATTTTTCCAACTAGCGCTTACCCGTCACCTGGCGATTGTCCACCACCGGCGATTGCCCACCAAAACAGAGAGAACATAATTATCTAAAAGCTGAATGCGGTTCTTTAAAGGACGGTACCGTTTCAGCGGGAATTATAAGAATGGTTTGTGGCGTGAAACATATAACTCTATATATTTAAAAAAGCATTTCCGGATCAAACCGGAAATGCCGGAACTTCGATTTTCTATTGCTCAGTGTTGCTATTTGCTGATTCTGCAAGGGCCAGCCGCTTTTTCTCCTCGGCCAGTCTGTCTTCGGTGAGATCCACCCCGCGGCCTCCGACCGAGCCCTCCGGAGCATGGCTGACTGCCTCCTCCGCGTGCTGCAGACTGTTCTCCGCCTGCGAAAGAGTCTGGTCGTTCGGGTGGCTAAGCGCCTGGGATACGGAGTTGTGCAGCCGGGTCACCGCATCCTGGGCCTGATCCACGGTACTATTGCTCCGCAAGCTGGATTCATAATGCTTCATCTTGTCAACCGCTCCCTTCAGTTTTACTGTCCAATCCCCTTTAGGATGGATAGAGGGAGCCTATCTTATGCAGGTCCGGGCGGCCCATTCAACGGCATTTAGCCGTTGCGCAGGCTCCTCCGGCCTGGCAGGGCCGGTCCGGGCGGGGGCTTCCACCCGCCTACACCAGGAACATGGCGGCGATCGTAGTCGCCGCAAACCCCAGCAGGACCGGCTTCAGGTTGCGCCGGGCCAGCTCAAAAGGGCTGACGCCGCAGATGGCAGCCGCAGGAATGAGCGCCCATGGAATCAGGGTGCCGCCGCCGACCCAGATGGCGGCCACCTGTCCCAGGGCGGTCAATGTCGCCGCGCCGGAGTGAATGGCGGCGGCGAACAGCCGGGCAATCGAGCCGGCCAGCGAGATGCCGGAGAAGCCGGAGCCATCGAGGCCGGTGATCGCGCCGATCGCCGTCATCGTCACGGCTCCCACGGCCCCGTTAAGCGGCACGTGATCCGCCAGGGCCACGCCCAGGTCGTTCACGATGCCGTGCGAGCCTTCCGGCAGCACCTTGCCGAAGAGCTCGGTGAACGCCGAGTCGCCGAGGTAGAAGAAGGCGGCGATGGGGATGACCGGCCCAAAGACCTTGAAGCCGAAGACGAAACCCTCAATTAGGTAGGAGGTGACCTTCTCCAGCCCCTGATTGCGGTGGGCAAGCAGCGTGACCGAGATCAGAATGAGCACGGCGGTGCCGCCAACCAACGCGGTGGCGTCCCCGCCTTGCAGATTCAGCGCGAACATCGCCGCTACATCAAGCAGAAAGAGCAGGGGTATGGCAATAGCGAGCCCTTGGCGGAGACGGGCAGCCAACAGAACAGGCGTTTCTTCTCCCCCTTCGGCATCCGGTCCCCGCAGCTTTCCTGTGGTGCCTTTGACGGAAACCAGCCCGTCTCTCCAGGTACCATTCTGCTGGTCGCGGCGCATCATCCAGAATGCAGCGATTGTTGTCACGAGCCCCATAACAATAACCAGCGGGATACTCGCCTCCATCACGCTGGCCACCGGGAGACCTGCGGCATCTGCCGTGAGCTTCGGAGCCCCCTGGATAATATAATCTCCCGACAAGGCGATTCCATGGCCGAACAGGTTCATCGCCACTGCCGCTCCAAGTGCAGGCAGTCCTACCCGGAGAGCTACCGGCAGCAGAACCGCACCCACCAGCGCAACGGCAGGCGAAGGCCAGAAGAAAAGGGAGGTCGTCATCATTATGAGTCCAATGCCCCAGTATGCCATGGCCGGTGTGCGTATGAACCGGGTAAGCGGGGCAACCATCGTCTCGTTAATACCTGTAATCATTAGAATCCGGCTCATAGCCACAATAATCGATATGATCATGATCGTACCCAGCAGTTCCTTGGTCGCATAGACAAAAGAGTTAAAAATCCCTGACACCGAGCCGCTGAGCGTCTCCGCAGCAAGCAACCCCAAGGCAAAAATCCCGGCCACACAGATCATCGTCGTATCGCGCCGCCGGATCAGAAGCACCATAATGAACACAATAAAGGTCAGGTAAACCCAGTGTATCGCCGTAAGCTGAATGCCCATTATTGAACACGCCCTCTCTTCACCTGCAGGTTGGTCCTATAGGGTATGCGGGAGCATAGGCGGTTGTTCATCTGTGCATTTTACAGCAATTTGTTGGATCTTCTGGCCCGCACCAGTTGAAGCTGGTGCAGCCAGTCTTGGGCAGCTAACCCGTCTACCGGGTTGGCGGCAGGCTCTTGTCCTTGCAAAGAAGCTTCTGCAGCCGAAAGCAGATTTTTAGATAAAATCGGGAGGGCCGCCTCCCAGGCATGCCGTCTCTCAGCAGCCGTCCTTTTATCCTCTGCTTGATCATCCCGGTTCTCCACATCCGAATGATAGCCTGTCTCTGTTTCCTTTGGAGAGGCTGCAGCAGACCATAGGGCAACTGTACCGTCCTTATGCACAATCAGGCTATGGCTTAAGCCCTTTCCGCCACTCAGCAGCTGCAATGGACTACGGCTTGTCTGTTCTTGAGAAACGTACGGGTCAAGGGTTCCATACACTTTATTGCGCATGGCCGGGTCCTTAGCCATCTGCTGCAGAATGTTGGGCGCAATGATAATTTCCCGTTCGCCGCCGTTCATCCCGGAATGCTCCAAATCTTTTCCACCCTTGGACACGGTCTGAATCCGCACTCTAACCCCATATTTCCGCTTTAGCCGCTCCGCCTGATCCAGTGTGGCCGCGTTGACCGCCGCCAAGGTTTCGTTAAAACTGAGCGCAGAGGCCGGGGTGGACGAATGGTTCTCTGGCTGCTGCGGCGGCCGGGTCAAAGAAACCCCGCTGATCCCTGTAATCGGAATATACACACAGCATCCCTCCTCTCTTCATTAAAATGCAAGTTATCCTTAATATCGGCCGGGACAGAACGATTTCTTAAACTTCAGCGGCGCAGGCTGGCATGGAGCAGGCCATACGGTCAGCGGGGTCTTTTACATATGGAAGTTCCCGTTTGCGCACCCAAAAAAGGGAAGCCATAGGCTCCCCTTAAAGAACACGGTTAATGTTTATTTTGCCAAAGCCCCTGCTGCAGCATCTTCCCCGCCCAGACGGCCGGAGGTGAACGAATAGCCCAGGCCCACGCCGTTGCCGACATAGGTGTCATTGAACAATACGCCTTCGGATTCGAGGCCAACCGCATACAGTCCCTTGACCGGCACACGTTTGTCATTCAGTACCTGAAACTGGGTATTTACCAGCAATCCCCCAACCGATCCAAGATTGTTGACCTCGGCGATGATTGCGTAGTACGGGCCGCTCTGTCCCATAGGAACCAGGTATTCCTTTGCTTTGCCGAACTCGGTATCTACCCCGGTCTTTGTTGCTTCCTGGTATTGATTGAAATCATGTGCAAACACCTCTGCGTCCAGACCGGCACTCTGGGCCAGCTCTTCAATGGTGCCGCCTTTGTAGCCATCGCCATTGGCAACCATGGATTCGAATACTTTATCCGCATCTTTCCATGGCGTATCCAGCTTGAACTGATCGGCAAAAGTGGCGTAGAATTCCGGCGGCATTCCCGGCAGGGAAGGCGCTTTTACACCGTTCATTCCTTTAGCCTTCAAAGCATCGATCTGCGCCTGCGAAATAATGACCAGATGATACGCTCCGTTAAAAGCACTGGTATTGGCAGCTGCTACGGAGGTGAGCGTCGCCGCCTCGTCTCTGAATCTTGCTCCTGAAGGACCGACATTCATCAGGGTAGGCAGATAAGAAAGCATCAGCGGATAGCTGGCTTCGAACGGCGCGTATTCAGCCTTCAGCTTCTCCGTGGCTCTGGCCAGGGTCTGATGCAGCATCTGCCCGCCGAAGTTGTCAGGAACCTTAGCTCCGGCTTCCCAGGACATTTTCAGCCCTTCGCCGATATTCTGGCCGAGCCCCCCGTTAACACCTTCAAAACCGAAGGCCTCTTTGACCATTTCTTTGTTGCCTGCATAGCCGCCGGTTGCCATAATAATGCTTTTACCGGTAATTTCAAGCGTCGTGCCGTCTGCTTTCTCGGCAACTACACCGGTCACCTCACCGTTTGCACCTGTAATCAGCTTCTTGGCAGTCGTTTCGGTGATTACTTGGCCGCCGCCCTTCTCTACCGAAGCAGCCAGCATCGCCCGCAGTGTGGGCTGGCGCGTTTCGTAGGCCGGAAGCATATGCAGCTGTTCCCCGGCAAAGTTGATGAAGGTGGTTTTGTAGCCTTTTTTGTTCAGCCAGTCATAGGTTTCCCCCGACTTCGTTACATACTGGCGGATCGCCGCAGCATCCACTCTCCAGTGGTTATTCACAATCCAGTCGGAGATTTCCTTTTCTACACTAACCTTAAGCCCGCTGCTGACCGCAGCCGAGGAATTATAGAATTTGCCCGCCCAGGACAGGTTGCTTGCTCCCCCAATAGTGGCTGTTTTCTCAATAATAATGACCTTGGCCCCTTTGTCCGCCGCCGATACGGCCGCTGAGACACCGGATGCCCCTGCGCCTACAACGACAACATCCGCCGACAGCTGCTCGGTTTTGCCTTCACCGGCTTTGGCTATCTTCCGGGACTTGAATGCTTCTACATTGCCGCCCGCCTGCTTCAGTGCATCCTCAACAGCAGTCAGAATGGCCGCGCTGGACTCGGAAGCCCCGCTGACCGCATCAATTGCCAGCGTCTGGCCTGAGATGATCTCATCCTTGATCTTGTTAATTGCTTCAACGCCGATTCCGGCCGTCTCTTTCTGGTTGAGCACCTTGATGCCTGTGATTGTGGATTGGGCATCCAGGGTAACCTCCACCTGAATTTTTCCGTCTTTTCCATCGGCCTCCGCCTTATAGGTTCCTGCTTTAAAAGAAGCCGGTACCTCGTTGTCATCCGCCGCCTGCTGAGCCGCCTCCGGCGACGCTGACGGCTGCCCGGAAGCTGCCGGTTCAGCATCATTATTGCCGCTGCAGCCGCTGATCAGCGACAGCAGCATGATGAGGCACACGGATAACATGAATATTTTGCTCTGTGCTTGCTTGCGCATTGGTTCTCCCCCTCTATGGTTGGTAGGCAGCCCCTTTCTCTCTGGAAGGACTGCCGGGACTACGCACAGAGTGTAAACCTTGGTGCGGCACCAAGGTCAATGAATGTTATGTGAAATTATTCTCAAACGGAATGTCGATCTCCAGATAGGTTTGGTTGCCTCTGCTCATTCGTTCGGTGAATAGAATCTTGCCGCGGATATCACCGGTGATGGCGAGGCCCTCTGCCTCGGCATAATCCAGCATGAACTGAAAGGACTCCCGGCCAAGATCCTCCTCATAGGAGCTGGCAATGACTGCGGAAATGCAGGTGGCCGGCCCGATATACTCCATACTCTCATTCAAGCAGACCTCCAGCTTCCGCTGATCCTCCTCCAACAAAGCCAGCCCCCAGCTGTATTCCAGCCCCGCAGCCTCCGGGATGTTTTCCGAATTTTCTATTCTGAAAGAATAGAATGTGAAGGGAAGCAGCTCCATCCAAGCCTGGACCGTCTGTTTCAGACACTCTTTCTGCAGCAGCTGATTTTTGTCTGTCTGCTGAATACGGTACATGCCCGGCACCTCCCTGATCCGGCAGGTATAAAAAGCATCCCCGATCCGCCCAAGCTCCGCGTGGATCTCATTGATTTTGTCCAGCAGCATCACGCTGCGCCTAATCTCCTCTTCCAGCTGCTGCCGTGCGCCGGCAATGGACTGGATGACCTGCTCCGCAGGAGCATCGTTGATCAGCCCGGCTACATCCTGAAGCGGAATTTGCATACTCCGGTACCACCGGCTCGACAATAAATTTCTCGCGTCCAAATCACTGAAATAACGGTAGTTATTGTGTTGATCCTTCATCGGGCGCACAATATCATGCTTCTCATAGAGCCGCAAGGTATCCGCCGTCACACCCAGGATCGAGGCAAATTCTCCGATAGAATATTTCATAAAAAAGCCCCCCAGCTCTTATCCTGTAATTCATGATAGAGGGTTTCCGCCAAGGGCTTTGTGGGTTATGTCACATGGAGAGGACGAATCTCCGTTAATCGTTTATACTAAAAAATAGTAATATAGATTGACCTTGAAAATATAAAAAACAGGGAAAAGCGGCGGAAGAAAAGTTCGGAACTGTAGAAGCGGTAGTCCGCCTTTGTCTGCGGATTTCCACCGTGGACAGCACACGACCAATCCCGAAATAGAAAATCACAAGTTCAATCTAAATAGAACATATGATTTGGAAGTGAACCTCATGAATTTGGCGGAGAAGGTGGCGGGCCTTCCTTTATCTCCCGGGGTCTACCTGATGAAAGACAGTCTGGGCCATGTCATCTATGTCGGCAAAGCCAAACAGCTGAAGAAGCGGGTCCAGTCCTACTTTTACAATGCCAAGGGCCATTCCCCTAAAGTGAAGCAGCTGGTCAGAAACATCCGGGACCTCGATTACAAGCTGACCGATACGGAGTTTGAAGCCTTCATGCTGGAGTGCCAGCTGATTAAAGAAATCAAGCCGATGTATAATAAAAAAATGAAAAACCCGCTTGCCTATAGCTATATCGTTATTCGTACGGATACTGCCTACCGGCAGCTGACGGTGACCTATGACCCGGCGGAGTATGGGGACAGCCTGTATTTCGGCCCTTATACCAGCAGAAGCACGGTAGAGCGGGCGGTGCAGGGAATCAAGGAAAGCCAGAGAATCCTTTGCAGCACACCCCATGCCAAAAACGCGTTTTGTCTTAATCACTCGCTTGGTATATGCATCGGTATGTGCGGGGGCGGAGAGGCGCTGGAGCGGTACGAAGAGATTATACACAGCGTGGCCGGTCTGCTGGACGGGAATGATCCCCGTATTCTGGATGAGCTTCAGCAGCGGATGAATCTGGCAGCAGAGAATTTCGAATTCGAAACAGCCGCCAAATACCGCGATTATTGCACCGCCGTCCGCTCCCTGCTGCAGAAGGAGAGGGTGATCGGCTTCACCGAGCAGAACAAAAATATCGTAGTGCTGGAGCCGATGCAGGAGCAGGTGTTCAAGCTGATCCTGATCCGGGGCAGCGAGATTCTGGACCGCGCCAGGCTGGACGCCGGGCAGATGAGCTCAGAGCAATTGTGCGGAATCATACAGTCCGCCATCAAGGACAGCTTCAGCAAACCTCCGCACGGAGAGCCGGGTGAAATCAGCCGCCATAAGCTGGATGAAGCCCAGATCATATACAGCTATCTGGCGGGCAACTCCGGAAGCTATTCTGTGATTTCTCAGGAATGGCTGGAGGCAGAGGACGGTGCGGCAGTTGCTGAAGCGGTCCGCGAGCTGCTGAAAGGCTATTTCGAAGTCGCGCCAAGCTAAAGTGCAAAAAGGAAACCGCAAGCACAAACCCGCCGGCGGCGCTCCAACAACGGCGTTTCTGCCGTTGTTTCCCGGCGAACCCGCTGGCGGTGCTCAACAACGGCGTTTCTGCCGTTGTTTCGGGGTAAACCCGCCGGCGGTGCCCCAACAACGGCATTTTTGCCGTTGTTTCCGGGCGAACCCGCCGGCGGCGCTCCAACAACGGCGTTTCTGCCGTTGTTTCCGGGCGAACCCGCCGGCGGTGCTCCAACAACGGCATTTTTGCCGTTGTTTCGGGGCGAACCCGCCGGCGGTGCCCCAACAACGGCATTTTTGCCGTTGTTTCGGGGCGAACCCGCTGGCGGTGCCCATATACTCATCAGGAGGAGTCATGACCTCCTAAACGAAAGAGGCTTCCCGCCGGTCCCATTGACCGTCTTCTGGAAGCCTCTTCTTCATAATAGGACAAGCTCTGTATGCTTATCCTGTTCGCCTTTCGGCGGGGTAAGGCCGGACTCTGTCTTAAGCCTTATTTCCCGAGCAAATCCTTTACACCTTCACTGAGCGGTGTAAGCGGGCGCTGCAGGAGCTTCGCGAAATCGCTGCTGGTGATGTCGAGTGCGCCCTCGCGGATCGCTTGTTGAATAGCGACTACAATCGGGAGTGCCGCTTCCGGTACGCCTGCTTTTGCCATAGTATCGGCATAAGCGGCATCATCTACCTGCTGAACCGGAACTTCCTTGCCCAGCAGCTCGCCGACAACTGCTGCCAGCTCGGCTTGTGTTGCAGGTGTACCTGACAATTCGTATACGGTATTCTCATGGCCGTCGCCTGTCAATACAGCTGCTGCCGCTTCTGCGTAATCACGGCGTGTTGCCCAGCCCACCTTGCCGTCGCCAGCCGAGGTCAGCCATGGCGCTCCGGCCTGAACCGCCTGAATGGAGCCAACCTCATTCTCCAGATACCAGTTATTGCGCAGGAAGGAGTACGGAATTCCGGATTCACGGATGAACTCTTCGGTAGCACGGTGAACCGGTGCCAGGAATAGCGGGCTGCTGTCGGCATGGCCGACACTGGTATAGACGATGAAGCCGACTCCCGCATGCACTGCGGCATCGACGGCAGCTTTGTGCTGGCGGATCCGGGTGTCGTTGTCCCCGTCAGCCGATACGATCAGCAGCCGGTCCACACCGGCAAACGCCGTATCCAAAGTCTCCGGCTGGTCAAAATCACCATGACGGACCTCTACTCCGCGTGCGCTGAGGTTGTCCGCTTTTTCCGGGTTTCTGACGCTGACTACCAGGTTTCCTGCCGCTACCGACTTCAATAAAGTTTCGGCCACGATGGAACCGAAGTGTCCGGTGGCTCCTGTTAATGCAATCTTCATTTCTTTTCCTCCTAAGTAAATATCATTTTTAGTCGTTCCTGCTGTAGGCCGGGGCGGCTGCAGCATATTTTCTTCCTGTAACTAATATAGTTACAAGTAGATGAAATGTCAAATAAAAAAACGGCTCATGTAACCATCAGTCAGGATTACCCATTTCGAAAATGGTGGGATGAAACTAAAGGCAAGAATCCGAATCAAGGTACATCGTCCACAACGAATGATACGCGAAAACCAGGTAATCGTGATGGAAGACTTGCGGGTAAAGAACACTGATGCAAATCACAAGTTAGCTAAGTCCATATGGCGTGTAGTTCACGAGCGCGCTTATCTTTTGCATTTCACCGTATGCCTTTTTTAGAACTGAACCTGCCAAGATATTTGTTAGGATTACCGGTTTTTGTTATTCTTAATTGAAAAAAAGAAATGATCTGCCATTAGAAAGGTTCTGTGCTATGTCTAAACCAAGAGCAAGCATTTATAAGCGATATATCCCTGCCGTCACTCCCCCGCCGGAGTTCAGCGGCTCTGCCTACTGGCTGATCTTCCATTCCGGCAAGCTGCTGGTTACCGAAACCGCCGGGATTACAGGCATTCCGCTCCTGCCTGCGCTTGAGCAGCTATCCATGGTTCCCTTAAGAACCCTGTATCTGGGGACGTTCGAACAGCTCCCCTGCTATGCCGCACAGGTCCTGGAAGAAACCCCTGAGCCTGAAGGGATGGCCTTCCGCCCGCTGCGTTCCTTGTACGAATCTCTGGATGAAGATCTGTTCCATCTCGCCGGCAAGGGCATTCAAATGCTGGCCTGGGATGAAACCCACCAGTTCTGCGGCAGATGCGGGACCGCCACCGTGCTGGCGCAGACCGAGCACTCACGCAGTTGTCCGGCCTGCGGACTGGTCAGCTATCCCCGGATTGCCCCGGCGGTCATTACCGCGATTCTTAAGGACAACCGGATTCTGCTCGCACACTCCCCGCATTTTGTGAACAATATGTACGGGCTGATTGCCGGATTCGTGGAGCCGGGTGAAACGCTGGAGGACTGTGTACAGCGTGAGACGATGGAGGAAGTCGGCATCAAGGTGAAGAATATCCGCTATTTCGCCAGCCAGCAGTGGCCTTTTCCCCACTCTCTAATGGTAGGCTTTCTGGCCGAATATGAGAGCGGAGAAATTACCGTGGACGGTGAAGAGCTGGATCATGCCGACTGGTTCGAGCTGGACCGCCTGCCTGTCATTCCGTCCCCTGTCAGTATTGCCCGCAAACTGATCGACTGGGTGGTCGAACACCATTCCTGAGACAGGCAGCAACGGATACCCCCTAACAGGAGGTATCCGTTGCTGCTCAATCCTTTACTAACTGGCTGTCTTAAAATATTGGTAGATCCGCTCCAGCTTCCGGGCGTGCTTGCCCCGCTTGCTCTCCATGCTGCCGAACTCAAAGAACTTAACCTTGCGGATGCCCACAAAGTTGAACAGCGCCTTGCGCATTAACACCTTGTGCGCATTATGCAGCATCAGCAGCGGATAGTGGGTTGGACCCTGCATAGTGGAAATGCACACTACCGACTTCCCTTTCAGCAGCCCTTCCGGCAGCAGCCCGCCCTTATCCCGGTATGCGAACCCCGAGGCAAACATCTGGTCAATATACCCCATGAGCATAGCCGGCGGCCGTCCCCACCAGATCGGGTAGACCAGTACGATTTTATCAGCCCACATCAGCTGTTCCCTGTATTTAGCCAGTGCGGGATCCGTGTGCATATCCCGTCTGCGCTTATGCTCATTAAATACCAGTACCGGATCAAATCCCTCGTCATACAAATCAAGCACCTGAATCTCCGCCACCTTCGCATTTTCCCGGCTCCCCCGAAGCACCTCCTGCAAAAAGGCATAGTTTAGACTCTGATGATTCGGATGGATATAGATAACCAATGTATTCATGCCGCCACTCCCTTACTTGTCATTTGATAACGAAAGGGTATCACGGATGCATTTTAGTTGTCAAATGATAATTGTTATTTGATAATGTTTTTGTTAAGGTTTCTTTTGAGGTGAACTTTATGGACAAAGAATTATTTCAGAAATTTGTAGCTTTTACGACTGCCGTCCATCAAATTACAAGTGATATCAGCAAAGATATCAAAGCCGAAGCACTGACCCCCCTTCAATATAAAATTCTCGAATATATCGCCGTCAGCCAGCCCGTCACTCTCAGCGAGATCAGCGATTGCATGCATATGTCGATGCCGAACACCAGCCGTGAGCTGAAGAAGCTCAGCGCAAAGCAGCTATGCGACAAAATCACCGATCCCGCAGACCGCCGCAAGCAGGGGATTACCCTCTCCCCCGCAGGAGAGGCCATGATAAACGAAGCATTCCAGCATATCGCTATCCGGTTCACTGAACGGATCGGGGATTTAACAGAAGAGCAGCGCAAAGAGATCGAGCGGGCGCTCGATCTGCTGCAGGAAAAGGTATTTTACTGAGGTAAACCTACATTCAATTCACAATCATTTTACCGGAATACTGTTCACCAGACTCTCAACTGGAGCTTCCTTGCGTTTGATAAAGAAGGCCAGGATCAGCGCGATAACTGCACTCCCGGTGGTTACCATTGAAGCCACATTCATCCCGTGTATCAAGCTGTGGACATCACTCGTTTGTCCCAGCCCGCCACCGCTATTGGTCATTATGGTTACAAGCAGCGCTGTTCCAATGGAACCGGCTACTGTCCGCAGAGTCGTGTTAACGGGGATCCCATGCCGGATCAGGTCGGGGGCCAGTGAATTCATACCGCTGGTTATGACCGGCAGCAGGGTCAGACTGACTCCAATCATCCGCAGGGAATAACCGATCATCAAGAAGGCATAAGAGGTATTTTCCGTTAAATTAGTGAACAGCAGGGCGGAGACTACCGTTAAGCTTAGCCCTGTGATGACCAGCATCCGGGCACCCAATTTATCGAAAAGCTTCCCGGCTACAGGAGACATGATGCATATGAGAATCGCACCGGGCAGCAGCATGAGACCTGATTTGAGCGCTGAATAACCAAGCATCGTCTGCATATAGAGAGGCAGCAGCAGCTGGGCGCTCAGCATGATAATCATCAGGATCATACTGATTACTGTAGCCATAGTGAAAGCGGGACTTGTGAATACTCTTAATTCCAGCAGGGGATTCTCCATGGTCAATTGCCGCCATACGAACAGGCCAAGTGCAATGAACCCGATGCCCAAAGAAATCAGAACTTCCGTGCTTCCCCACCCTTTGCTGCCGGAGACGCTAAATCCATACAATACGCCGCCAAATCCAAGAGACGACAGCGTCATGGATAACGCATCTATTTTTCCCTTCACCTGCGGGGTAACATTCTTAACGAAAAATAATCCAACGATGGTAACCAATAGAGCGCAAGGAAACAGAGCATAGAATAACAAGCGCCAGGAATGATTCTCTACAAGCCAGCCGTTCAGCACAGGTCCGATGGCGGGAGCAAAATTAATAGCAAGCCCAATCATTCCCATCGTGAACCCCCGTTTGGCAACCGGGATCAGGATAAAGGTCAGCGTCTGCACCAAGGGAAGCATGATCCCCACTCCAACCGCCTGCACCATTCTTCCGGTGAGCAGCAGCCCGAAGTTAGGGGAAACCGCGCACAGGAGTGTTCCAGCAGTAAGCATTCCCATGGAAAAGACAAATACTTGTTTGGTTGTGAATCTCTGAATGAGAAAAGCTGTAATCGGGACAACAATGCCGGTAACCAGTGCAAAAGCCGTTGTAAGCCATTGGGCTGTACTCGTTGATAGCCCGAAATCCCCCATAATGTTCGGGAGTGCCGTATTGAGTGAGGATTGATTCAGCAGTCCCACCATAGACCCGATAATTAAAATGGCCATGATTAGAATCGTTCCCTTTGGTATTTTCTCCATTCTATTCCCCTCCATTTATACAATGATAAGCTTCCGCCTGATTTACGTTTGATCCGCATACCGCCACCAGGCAAGCGTGCCTGCCACGCCAATGACGCCGGTCAATACGGGAAGCAGGCGGCTAATAAACTGTAATTGGGTACTTTCATCTCCCGATGCGCCGCTAAGAATCCCTGGAATGGCCCACGGAATATATTCCGCAATTCCTACGCCCCCGCCAAACTGGGCAATCACAATGGTAAGCAGAACAAACCCCAAAGGAGACAGATAACCGCGCCTACACTGGCCCACAGTTTATGTCTGCCGGCATCGACCCGCTCTCCGAACACATATGAGGACCCGGAATCCGGCCGGATCATACCCAGCAGCATACGGATGGTTGTCGTTTTACCTGCTCCGTTCAGCCCCAGAAATCCGTAGATTTCCCCTTGGTCCACCTCCAGCGATAGTCCATTCACAGCATGGTTGCTCCCAAAATGCTTGGTCAATCCTTCTGTCTGAATCATTGCGGACGTTCAATCCCTCCCATTCTGTATTTTAAACTAACTAGTTGTTTATATTTGCTCTAAAAAAATGGCCGCCTCCTACAGCAAAGACGGCTCCATCACACCATGGATGATAAACTTACTAATCTGTTCAATTAACTGCTCTTTCTGCTGCGGCGAGTCCTTTTTATCCAACAAATGTTCATACCGCGAGATGGATTGCAGGGTAGTTGTGGTCACATTCATAATCAGAATGGGAAACAGCTCCGGGTCCAAATCCTGCCGGAGGATTCCGCTCTTCTTGGCGGCTATGGCCAAATCGTTTAACTGGGTGCCATCGTCCGGACGGTAGGTGATTTGATTCCATGTCTTCCAATCCTCGGCGGCTTCCCAGAATAGAATTTTCAGATAGCTCGGATGCTCCATGAGGAATAATACCATTTCCCGGGTCATTGCCTCCAAAAAGCTCTTAAACGCCGCAGGGTCTGTTACAAGATTCTCGTTCCTCATTAATTCGGTAATAAACGAGCCTGTAATTTGTTCGCCAATCTGATCCGCGCGTTTGACCACTTCCGTATAAAGACCCAATTTGTCGCCAAAATACTGATAGATCAAGCTTTTATTGTACCCGGACGCCTTCGCAATCCCATCAATCCGTGCTGCCGAATAGCCAAGCTCGGCAAATATCTTCTCGGCGGCGTCAAGGATAATCCCTTTGGTTCGGGCGGCATCGTAAATTTTCGAACTTCGTTTGCCCTCTGCTGATACTATAATTCCCACCTCCATTTATAACTAACTGGTTAGATTTTATGATGAAACCGGACAGAAGTCAAGCGCAAATAATATATCCCCTGCATTTGCGTACGATAGGAGCAAGAAGCCGCAAGTCCCCCTTTTAACAGCAAAAAAGAACAGCCGAGATCCAAATCACAGCTGTTCTTTCTATACGAACGAATTTTAATAGGCCATTATACTTTTCTGACAAATTCAGATTTGAGCTTCATGGCTCCAAAACCGTCGATTTTGCAATCAATATCATGATCGCCTTCGACCAGCCTGATGTTCTTCACTTTGGTGCCAATTTTCAGTACAGAGGAGCTTCCTTTGACCTTAAGGTCTTTGATGACAGTAACCGAATCTCCATCGTTCAAAATATTGCCGTTGGCATCCCGGACTACCTTGCTCTCCTCAGTGCTTGCATGCTCTGTACCTTGCGCCCACTCATGCCCGCATTCCGGGCAAACCAGAAGCGTCCCGTCCTCGTACGTGTACTCCGAGCTGCACTGCGGGCAGTTTGGCAATTCATTCATGATCTCATTCTCCATTCTTATCGACGGCATCGTCTCCATAAATTCTTCTTATTGTAGCATACCACTTGAACTACTGCGTAAATTAAATTAATATCTAATTAGATGTAAATATAATCTTATGCGGTGCGAACCCCAATCCATTTAAGGAAGGTGTAACTATGAGGAGATGGGGGAGAAAATGCTGCTCATCAAGGAAAATGGCAGGCACATTGGCATCATTACCTATCTGCCCAGCCATCCTGGTGACAAACATTCCTGGATCGGTCTTTTTATTCTCCATCACGGCCGGGCTGGGCAGGGGATTGGTTCAATTGCTTTGAATGCTCTAGAGCGGAGATTGAGACAGGAAAATGTAACGCAAGTCAGACTGGCCGTTCAGATAGAGAACCTGATTGGCGCAGCTTTTTGGCAGAAGAACGGTTATGTCATCATCAAAAGCACCAAAGATCAGCGCGGCAATGAGGTTGATGTGTACGAAAAACCGCTCCTGTGAAAATGGTCTAGATGAGCTGCATCAGCACTCCTCCCGCAGCACCGGCCAGAACAATCACCCAGGGCGGGAGCTTCCAGAAAAAGAGCATCACAAACAAGATTGCGGCCAGCGCGAAGTCTAGCGGCCTCAGAATGGCTGAGGTCCACAGCGGATCATATAAAGCTGCCAGCAGAATCCCCACCACAGCAGCATTGATGCCCGCGAGCGCCCCTTGAACGTTCGGACTGCTTCTAAGCACATTCCAGAAAGGAAGCGCACCCATGACCAGCAGAAATGCAGGCAGGAAGATGCCCAGCGTCGCAATGATGCCGCCTTTAACCCCCGCGGCCATCATCCCAAGATAGCTGGCAAAGGTAAACAGCGGCCCCGGAACAGCCTGTGCCGCTCCGTAGCCAGCCAGGAAATCTTCCCTGCTGACCCACCCGGCCGGCACAACCTCATGTTCCAGAAGCGGAAGCACCACATGTCCTCCACCAAATACCAGTGAACCGGAGCGGTAAAAACTGTCGAAAAGCGCAAATCCCCCAGTACCTGAAGACGGTCTAAGCAGAGGAAGAACTATAAGCAGAAGGAAGAACAACGCCAGACAGCAAACGGCAACGGTCCGGCTGATCCGGATAGGCAGGTCCGGCCCCCGATCCGGTTGCCCCCGATACAGGAAGAGGCCGATCCCTCCGGCAGCTGCGAGGATGAGAACTTGAGCGTAGGCAGCATGCCAGGACAGCGCAAAAACGGCCGCCGCCACCGCAATGGTGACTCTTCCCCTGTCCGGTGTAAGCTTTTGCCCCATTCCCAGCACCGCTTGCGCCACAATCGCTACAGCTACGATCTTCAATCCATGAATCCAGCCCGCCCCAGCGATATCAAGGCCCTGCAGCACTAAGGCAAATACGGCCAGAGCGATCACTGAAGGCAAAGTAAATCCCAGCCAAGCTATAAATCCCCCAAGCAAGCCGGCCCTGACTACACCGATGCCAATTCCCACCTGGCTGCTCGCTGGCCCGGGGAGAAACTGGCAGAGCGCCACCAGATCGGCATAGCTGCGTTCATCCATCCATTTCCGGCGGCGGATATACTCATTATGGAAGTACCCCAGATGGGCAACCGGCCCTCCGAAGGAGGTAAGCCCGAGCTTCAGAGAGACACCCAGAACCTCCAGCAGAGCAGCCCCTCTACCCTTTGTCCCGCCAGTTCCCACCGGCATCTGACTTTCCGTCTCCATACAATAGATTCCTCCCTCTCCTGGTACTCTCCGCCTCATTCAAGGCGCGTCTCCCCATCGTAACATTGAATTGTTAACGCTCTATTGGCTGCAGGTCAAATCCGTTAGCAGAATGTCCGGAGAATTGCAGCAACTGCCGGACTTATCATGGTCCCCATGGTCATCACAGCCGGAATCGCCCTGACAGACGATCCGATTTTGCGGTTCTGCCATCCCGTCTACGAAGAGTCTCATAATAGAAGGAGCGAGGATTGGCGTTTGCCTGGAGGACCCTTCATGAATCCGGCGGCAATTTCAAGTGGAAAAAGGACCATTAATTGGCCCCAGCACACGGATTTCCGCAGCCTATGTTGGAAAAAGGATCACTAATTCAGCTCATTTCGCTCCTGAAGGAGTATAGTTACCCGATTAAGTTCCCTTTTTCCACTAAATTGGACAGTTTGTTAATTTGAAGGGGAATAAATTCCCTTTTTCCAGCTATTGATTGTTCACCTGCTTCTTCGCCAGCACGAGTTAGAAAAGGGGTTATATTTTGTATTTGCTGCGCCTTCACCTCTCTTTCCCTTGGTACGTTGACATGGATGGAGCGGCTGTATCCTCCGGCCTCATTAGGCCGGCCTGAGCGCAAAGCTCCATCAGTTGGTGCACGCCGCTGTACTGCTGGCGGTTGCGCTGATGAATGCGGCCCAGCGCGTGCTCGGTAACCTCTTTGGCCTTTTCCAGGCTGTGCTGCTCCACAGCTTCCACAAGCTCCTTCATTCTCTCCAGAAAATATACTGTTCGCCTCAAGGTGCGGATCAGCAGAATCTGCCTTAAATGCACCGCTGTATACATTCTGTAGCCATTCTCGGGGTTTCTTAGCGGAGTCAGCAGCCCCTCCTTTTCCCAGTGGCGAATGGCCGAGGGCTGAACACCCGCAATCTCTGCGGCCTCTCCGATCGACATAAGGTGGCTGACGGGTCTGCCTTTGATATGGCTAACCTCCGGGTCCTGCAGCAACGCCAGCGTCTGATCCGCAGCTGCTTTTTCCTCCTGTAATCCGGCCTGTTCTGCGCCTGCAAGCCACAAGGCCTCATCCATGTTCCCCTGTTGAATGCAGCGCAGCACAGCATAGGTTATCTTATAGCCAAACCCCGGGATCATGGCGCGGAGACAGCGGAAGTAGGCCAAATGCAGCTCCGTATACATACGGTAGCCATTCGCTGCCCGTTCCGGCGCGGGAACCACCCCCCAGGACTCATAATGCCGCAAAGCACTGGTACTGATGCCAAGCAGTGATGCAATCTCAACGGGCTTGTAATATTGCATTGAACCACCTCCGTTATCTACATCCAGCACGTGATACTAACCTACCAAAGACTTGCACCGCCTGCAAACCTTCACATAAAACCTTTAAGTGCTTTTGCAATCCTGGAACTGAATTCCTCAAGTATACTCTATCCTCTACCGGCATAGCCTTCTCACTTGCATCAGTGTTATATATTGGTGGATATAAAGGATTTCTGTACAAAACACTTAATTAGGAGGGCTACAGATGACTAGAGTACAAATGCATGATGCAAGCTGGATCGAGTTGGAGATTCAAGGAGAAGGGCCTTGCCTGCTGCTCCCGGTGAACCCCCGGCCCATGAATGGGCCACAGGCTGAAGAAATGATCAAGTGGGGGATTGATCCGGCGCTCGGACGCTCCCTGATTGACCGGCTTAGCGGCAGCCGCCGTGTCATTGCCTTCGATTATGAAGGCCATGTTCAAAGCTGCGCCAAGCCCGGTACCCTTACGCCGGATAACATATCCAGCGACTTTCTGGCCATCGCCGATGCGGCGTCCGCGCCGCAATTCGCTTATTACGGCTATTCCTGGCTGGCCCTGTCCGGCATGCAGCTGGCCCTGCGCACAGACCGGCTGTCAGCCCTTGTCATGGGCGGCTTCCCGCCTGTCGGCGGCCCGTATAAGGAAATGCTGAGGGTCACGATGGCTGCCTACCATCTCGCTGTATCGGTGCAAAAGAACCCGGGCCCCTCCCCCGCCGCATGGGACGGGAGCGTTGATGAATTCGACTGGTCACAGGTTGAAGTCACGATGAGCGAGGCTCAGACCAAACAGTTTGTCACCTTGTACCAGGCTCTTCAAGCATTCGAGGACCGCACGGCCCAGACGCGGATCACCTGTCCCCGCCTCTGCTTCGCCGGAAGCGCCGATCTCATTGAGTATGGCGAACGCTGGGGAGCTGTGCGGGTTGATATTGCCGGACCGCTCATCCGAGAGCGGTCCGCCCTCGAAGCGCTAGGCTGGGACGTGGCGGTGCTTGAGGGTCTGGATCATACCCAGGCGATGCAGCCGGCCCATGTCCTGCCCCTTCTGAAGCCCTGGCTGGATGCGAATCTGCACTAAGCACCGGCAAGGCAGCCGGGCTTTCACCTTTGCCGCTTGCACTCATTGTCTGAATAGCTGTTCCCGGTTAACCGGGGCAGCTTATTTTACTTCCTCTCCCTCCGGTCCCTCCTGCCGGGCCCTTCAAAGTGGTTGTATTCTTGGCAAGCTAATTATATAGTTAGAAGCAAGATGCAAGACTTTAGGCCCAAAAACCATGCAGAATTGACTAATAATAGCAGGAAGGTGGAACTTGTTGGGTTTTGTGGTATGGATTGATCTGATTTTATTTTTCGTTCTGTTTGCACTTTTTGTCTATATTTTCGTTTCCGTTAACATCACGAATCTGCACAAAGTCTATTTAGCCTTCCACTTCACAATGATGATCTGGCCCTTCTGCCAATTTGCCATCAAAACTACCGATAATCCCACATATCAATTATTTTATGTTAAGGCTGCATTTGTAGATTCGGCGCTTCTCAGTACGGGCTGGGTCTTTTTCACCATTCTGTTGACCGGACAAACCCGGTTTCTGCAGCGGAAAATCCTGCTGCTGCTGTCGGCTCCAGCTATTTTTTCAGCAGCCTGTATTATATTCAGCCCCTGCAGCTGGTTTGTGCAGCCGGTTAATGAGGGATATATTCAAAGAACCTATGGCCCTCTTTTCTGGATCTTCATAGCCGTAATCATCATTCAGGTGGTTACTTCGCTGTACGTCATCTCTACAGCCCTGGTCCGGGATCTGGTTCCCCGCGTGCGAAAGCAAGTGATGCTTGTGCTGAAAGGAATTCTTGCGGTATCTGTGTTTATCCTGCTGGATATTGCGCTGAACGTGGTCCTGGACCCGTATCTGCCTGTGATTCCGGGGATGACCTCGCTGGGCATTTTACTGTCTGCTGTCTTTTTTGTGGTTTCCATTAACCGCGACAAAGTGTTTGATCTAGCGACCATAGCCCACCAGGATGTGATGGATACGATCGGACATGGCATTGTCGTACTTGATGAATATGACAACGTGGTCGAGATTAACCGTTTCCTGGGTCCCCATATGCATCTGCACCGGGGTGAACAATTCAATATCAGGATTATTTTTCCGGAAAGCTCGCCTGCCATTGAAGCGTTTATATTGGAATACCACGAACGGCCGCTGGAGCGAATCGAAATTGAAATCCTCCATACGGTTATCCGGCGTTATCTTAAAATTCAGGCAACCCCCATTATGGTCAGCGGATTACGGGTGGGGCGGATCGTCACGTTCCAGGATATTACGGAGCTGCAGAGGCTGATCCATGAAACCCATCAACAGAATAGGGTTCTTCAGGAACGCAACCATTCATTGATTGCCGTGCAAAAAGAGCTGTACGAGACGAACCGGCAGCTGCAGCAAATGGCCATCACCGACAGCTTGACCGGCTGCTACAACCGCCATTATCTGACGCAGCAGCTTGAAGACGAAGTGATCCTGAATAGGGAAAAACACATTCCCTTCGCGCTTATTTTGCTGGATATCGATTTCTTTAAGAATGTGAATGACACTTACGGCCATTTGGCCGGGGATGAAGTGATCTGCCAGACGGTGGAGGTGCTTAAGCAGGAATTACGCCAAACTGACGTTTTAGCGCGGTACGGGGGAGAAGAGTTCATCATCTATCTGCCGGATACCCGTGAAGCCGAGGCACTGCATGTAGCAGAACAAGTCAAGGCAAAGGTGGAAATGAATCAGATCACGATTGCCAATGCTGCCGGTCCTGTATCGGTTACAATTAGCATGGGGCTCCTGACCATCAATGATTTCTCGCTGAACAGCAATCTTTTTGAAGATGTGGACCAAGCTCTCTATCAGGCCAAAAATAAAGGGCGCAACCGGATTGTGCATATTGCACGCTGACACCGCGCCTGTATCGTTCAACGGCTTCCTTTGGGGTAATGGTAAGTACAACATAGCAAACAGGGAGGAAGCTGTATATGACGCAGGCCACCATCATTGTTAACCCCTCATCCGGCAAGGAGGAAGCGCTGGACTATCTCAGGAGTGTGGAAGAGCTGCTGCAGAGTCAAGGCTATGAGGTTACGGTCAAGGAAACGCAACAAGAAGGCGATGCCACCGGTTACAGCATCGCTGCATGCAAGGCGGGGGCTGACATGATCGTGTCCATCGGCGGAGACGGCACGCTTCATGAAACGATCAACGGCCTCTCCGGCCAGGCCCATCAGTCGAAGCTGGGGATTATTCCGCTCGGCACGGTGAATGATTTCGCCCGCGCGCTGCAGATCCCGCTGATTCCCGAAAAAGCCATCCGGACGCTGGCTTCCTCCCGGGTACAGCTGGTGGACGCAGGCAGGCTGAACAACCGCCTGTTCATCAACGTGGTCGCCGCAGGTAAGCTGGCTGAATCGCTCACCTCCGTATCTTCGGATGACAAATCCAGATTCGGTGCGCTGGCATACTTCAAAGAGGGCATCAAAGAGCTTGCAGGCAATGCATCCTATCCCCTCACGATACAGCATGACGGGTACACCTGGGTGGGGGAGACTCCGCTTTTCCTCGCCGCACTGACCAACTCGGTAGGCGGTTTCGAGAAACTGGCCCCCGAAGCCGCCGTCGACGACGGCTTGATTCATTGCTTCATCATTAAGAATCTTCATTTCTTCAACACGCTTACAGTCAGCCTTTCTGTGCTGCTGGGCAATCTGAAGAATCATAAGGATGTGGACTATTTCACCGCGAGAGAAGTCACAGTAACCTCCTCGGATACCGTGCGGACCAATGTGGACGGAGAAGAAGGGCCGGCGCTGCCGGTCAAGCTGAGTGTCCTCCCCCGCCATATTCGGGTGGTGGTGCCGAATTCATCATGATATCAATCTGTATCCGCTTTCAGGACGATGCATAAAATTGGCTTGTCAGCTATTGCTGTAAATGAATGCGGCTGGTATAGTATGGGTAAATTAATTCAAGGGCACTGTATCCCTGGCTACGCCGGAGACAACCCCGCTGCTTGCAGCGGGGTTGTCTTATTCTGATGAAAAGGTGGAGGTCCACATTGACCAGAAGCAATGAAACCAGAATGATCTTTACGAAAGAGGATTTGATCAATCAGTTTACTACCTGCGGGCTAACCAAAGGACAGCACATCTTCGTGCATACCTCCTTAAGCAAGTTTGGTTTTATTATTGGAGGAGCCGAAACATTCATCCGTTCTCTGCTTGAGATTGTGGGTGAAGAAGGAACCTTGATGATGCCATCCCAGACCTGGAAGAATCTCGATCCCTCTACTGGTGTCCACTGGGAAGAGCCCGCCGAATGGTGGCCAATGATCCGGCAGCATTGGCCAGCCTATGATAAAGAAATTACTCCGGCAATAGGGATGGGCGTGGTGGCGGAAATGTTCCGCAAGTGGCCGGGGGCCGCAAGGTCAGACCATCCCGCACGCTCCGTTGCCGCCGTGGGCAGGCATGCGGAATATCTGACGCAGGACCATGACCTCAGCAATATTTTTGGGATTGGCTCCCCGCTGGATAAACTATATCATTTAAATGGTTATATTCTCCTGGCAGGCGTCGGCTATGACAAAAACACATCCTTGCATCTGGCAGAATCCCGGGCCGACTTTCCTGCCAAGAAGCGGGTCTATGACAGCAGCGCGGTCATGGTGAAGGGCAAACGCGAGTGGGTGACTTACGAAACCCAGGCGGTGAACGACGAGGATTTTGTCCGATTGGGAGAAGAATATGATAAAGAAATGAACCTCAAGGTTCATAAGGCCGGAAAGGCCGAAATCCGGTTTATGGAACAACGTCCTCTGGTGGATTGGGCCACTGCATGGATGGAGAAGAACCGGTTATAGAAGCGGTGACGGGCAATTATTGCCCAGGCACATATTCTCTCAGCTTCCCTTGATAGATCAGCTCCAGCCGGTCGCTCTGCCGGAAATCATCCGGGGTTACGAGGGCAGGCAGCTTGTTCCACAGCTTGATGCCGGAACGGTCCAGAATTTCCGCAACAAACTGCGAGCAGAAATAGGAGTTGCTGAATTCAACAGGCTCCTTAAGGGCGATCCCGATGACCCCCAGTATATTGTAAAGGTACTTTTGGCGGCTGCGGATAAAAACGTGCAGGACCCGCCGCATTTTCTCCGCTTCGCGTCCGGAAACATGCAGCTCGTAGATCACACAGGTGGTGTTCGGATACTTGCTGAACGTGCCTGTGTGCAGATCTTCCCGTACAAAACCGCCATTTAGTGGATTGCTCGGATTCTTCCGCCCGAAGCTGTACAACTCCGTAAGCCCCCGGTCAAACGCGATTGAGGCGTGATTGTAAGGCGCTCTGGTATAGCCCTGTATAAGCTTTGTAAATAGTGTTCCCGTATTTGTAAGCAAAATAAAGACCGAATGATCTGCTTCCATGTACAAAATATCCCCTTATCGAAGTGTAACAATTTAACATGTAGCTTGTACTTTATTTCATTTTAACATATGATCCCTTTGTTGGAATCCTATCCTGCGACAAGTTGGTGATTGCTTGAACAGCTCGCTTTTCACATTTTTGCTCATCTTTACAGCATTATCAGCCATTCATTTGATCTACATACTGGTGAGCAGACTGCAGAAGGACAAGGATTACACAGGAATCGGCTTCCGCATCAAAACCTGGTGGGGCATGGTGTTTATCTTCTGCCTGGCCACATTGTTCAACCCGGTCGTGTCCCTGCTGTCCCTGATGGTGCTTGCCTTCTTCGCGCTGAAAGAATATTTCTCCATGATCCGTACGCGAAAAGCGGACCGGAGGCTGTTCCTGTGGGCCTATCTGTCCATTCCGCTGCAGTTCTACTGGATCTATATAGAATGGTACGGGATGTTCATTGTCTTCATTCCAGTGTATGTCTTCCTGCTCCTGCCGCTGCCCCGGCTGATCAACAAAGGAACTCTGGGGTTCCTGCGCAGCGTAAGCGCCACCCAATGGGGCCTCATGCTCATGGTCTTCGGTCTCAGCCACCTGGCTTACTTCCAGTTTGCCACACCGGAGTACGGAGCGGGGCTCGTGCTGTTCCTGGTGGTGCTCACCCAGCTGAATGATGCCGTACACTACCTGGCTTCGATCTATTTCGGCAAGCGCAAGGTCGTACCGACCGCCAACCCGAATCTGACCTGGGAGGGCTTCGCCTGCGCCTTTGTGGTCACTACCGGAGTCTCTTATCTGATCTACCCTTACCTGACGCCGCTGACCCCGATATTCGGGTTGTTCTCGGGCGTGCTGATCAGTCTGGCCGGATTCTTCGGCAGCTTAACAGTTTCCGTACTGAAGCGCGATCTGCTCATCGGGGATGACGACAAGTTCGCGGCCCTGCAGAAAAGCTATCTCAGCCGCGTGGACAGCCTGGCCTACACCTCGCCGGTGTTCTTTCATGTGATCCGGTACTTTTTTGATTTCATGTAAGCCAAAACGGAACGACTCCCTAACCTAACCTGGAGAAGTCCCGGCTTGATGGAAAAAGTATACCTAATCCGCGTCCTCCCGCTCCCAAACAGGCTCTAGCGGGAAAAAAGTATACCTATTCTGGCCGAAATGCCTCATAACTGATGAATTGGCTAAGAATAAGTGTACAAAATCCCACTAAACGCCCCTGCGGAGCAAATTCCAACAAATTAGTGCTACTAATTCCACTTCACTCCCCTCATCTTAAGAACTTAGGATCACCCTTCGCTGTTCTCTCTGGAAGAATATTTCCAGTTTCCAAGCGCAAGCGGCCCCTCTCCATCCACCGGAGAGGGGCCGCTTGGTATTTAATTTGCAGTTTCACCTGTGTCATCCGGCGGTGTGCCAGCTCCGCCTTGAGGCGGGGTTCCCCCGGCGCCGCGTTCGGGTCTGGTGCCGCCGCCGCCAAACCCGCCGCCAGCACCACGGCCTGTGTTAGCCGTAGTGACGCCCGATTCGTTCAGCCAGGTAACGCTGCCGGAAATATCGAACGCTACGACCTGCGTGCCGCCGGTATAGTCGCCGCCACTGTACAGCCCGTCTACTGCGGTGCCTGTAGAGGTCCCGCCTGTGGAGAGGGTGTAGGAACCGCCCTTCTTCAAATCCGGAGAGCTGACAACGACGGAAGTGAATTTCTTCGAAGGTGCGAAGGTCAGGATGCTGTTGCCGTCACCGTCCTCCAGGTGAACCAGCGTTCCAGCCTGCTGGGCCTCAGTAAAACTCATGCTCACTGAGTATTGGCTGGAATCCTCACCCGGAGCCTGGGCCATGCCCGAGCTGCCCGCAGCGATCAGGAAGCCGCCTGTCATGTCGAAGGTTCCGTCATAATCCAGCGGACCGTTGCCGTCATTGGTAGGACCATTGACAATGGCGGTACCGCCAGTCATGGAGACTGATCCGTTGGAATCCAGGCCGTCACCGGTGGAGTCAACGGTTATCGATCCGCCGCTGATCGTAAGCAGGCCGCTGCCGGAGCTGGTGAATTGATCCTGCTGTGCAGTTCCCTGTGCAGCGTTGCCGTCATTGCCGCCGGACACGTTCACGCCGTCATCGGAAGCGGCCACATGAATTTCTCCGCCGGAGATGGTGATATTGCTGCCTTCAATGCCTTCATAGCTTTTTGTGATATCGAGGGTTCCGCCAGACAAGGAGGTCAGGCTGTCCGCATGGATTCCGTCATCTCCCGCCGTAACCTTGAACTCACCGTCCGTCACAGAGACATTGCCGTTGCTGTGCAGCGCATCATCTGCAGAGTTAATCGTGAAGCTGCCGCCATTCACAGTAAGGTCTCCTCCCGCCTTCAGCCCTTTGGCGCTTGTGGATTCCGTTTCAGCCGTTGCAGCCGTTGCCGCTGCGGTAGTCACCACCGCTGTAGTCACCGCAGCTGTATTGGTTGCAGCTGCAGCCGTGTCTACCGCCGGAGCCGCATCGGTTGTGGCTGCCGAGGTGCCGTCCGTTGCCCCCTGATCACCGAAGCCGCCACGGTTGCCGCCCAGGCCCATCCCGCCAGGACCTTGATCACCTGTCTTCACTTCAGCGTTCTCATAGCCTCCGTTCGTCACGAGGCTAAACGTTCCCCCATCGATAACTTCCGCTGTCTCGGCTTGAATGCCATCATTGCCTGCTGTGATATCGAACGTTCCCGCCGTGATAGCCACGAAGCCTTTGGCCGTATCCTCGTCATTGGTGGATTTGATGCCGTCTCCTTCAGCCTTGATGGTAATATTGCCGCCCTGCACGGCCACCAGATCCTTGCCTACAATGCCGTCATCTGCCGCCGTAATATCAATTGTGCCGCCGGCAATTTTCAGATCATCCTTGCTGGAGATGCCGTCCTTGTAGCTCCCGGTAACCGTCAGTTTGCCGGTTCCGTTAATAGTCAGGTCGGCTTTGCTGAAGATGGCCGCACTCGGCTCGTCCGTGGCGGCATCCGCGAACACATAGGTTGCTCCATCGGCAACGCTGTTCTCCGTGCCTTCCTGCAGGGTGATCACCACCTTGCCCGCTTCCTTGATATAGACCGGCGCGCTGTCGCTGTCCTTCAGGCTCACGCCGTTCAGCACCAGCCGAACCGTTCCTTTCGCCTGCTCATCGACGATAATCTGACCGTCGCTCAGCGTCCCGGAGAGGATATAGGTTCCCGCTTCCGTAATCGTGACCGACCCATCCTTAGCTGCAGCGCCAGCGCCTTCGATCTCTGCAGTCATTCCTGCGAGGGCAATATCGGTTGACGCATCTGCCGTCCAGGCTGTAGTGGTATCGTCTTCATCATACTCAACCAGATCCGTTGTCCTGACGTTTGCCAGCTCTACAGCGGCTGTAGTGCCGCCCGTTGCACTGGCAGTAACGGCTGTACCGGCTGCTGCGCTATTTGCAGCATTGGTGCCCGCCCCTGTATTCGTGCTGCACGCCGCCAGGAGTGCTGCACTCAGCAGCACCATCCCTATCTTGCTCCCTGTAAGGAATTTTTTCATATGTCATCGTTCCCTTCAATTTTAGTAGTCCGTGGTAGTTGGGCACATCGTCAGTGACAGATCCAGATTGCCGTTCCGGGTGCGGACCGCATCCAGAAGCTCCTTCTGGCTCGTGTGCTCATCAATGGTAACTTCGTAGACCAGCTCGTATAAGCTGCCCAGCTCGGTGGTTCTAATCTTTTTCAGCTCATAGCGGACATTGAATCTATCGAACACTTCGGCAAAAGCTTCTTCATACCCCAGATTCTCGGGAATGGTCACCTTCAGCGTCTTCTGCTGCGACTTTCGGGCCCCGAAGCCGGTGCGGTTCAGAATGAACATCAGCACGCAGAGAATCAGGGTAAACAGCACGGCGTAGCCGAAGGAACCGACCCCGCAGGCCAGTCCCGAAGCCATGGTGAACAGAACAAACGTGATATCCTTAGGGTCGCCGGGCGCGCTGCGGAAGCGGATAATGGAGAAGGCCCCGGCAAGGCTGAAGGCACGGGCTACATTGCTGCCGATGAGCAGAATGATGATCGCCACAATCACCGGCAGCAGGACCATCGTCAGCGTGAAGCTTTGCGAATATCCCCCCGGATTGGTTTTCATATAGGTGAAGCTGATCAATCCGCCGAGTACAATCGATATGAAGATAGTCATAATGGCGTCTGTAAAAGTTAATTCAGAGCTCGTTAGAGCAGCGGAAAATATGGAGTCAAGCATACAGGGCACTCTCCCTTTCGATTTTGCTGTCCTTCAGCATCTTTTTATATTCATTGCCGTATTTGGAGAAGCTGGTGCGGTACATCTTGTGTTCGGAGAGCATTTTCGCCAGCCAGACCGGGATCGTCTTCTCGGCCTTCACTTCCATCAGCCACTGGCCCTGGGGCATCAGGTATTCGCCATGCGTGCCATGCTCCAGCTTCAGATCGTAGCGGCGGCTGCGGATGTTCGTGTCGAAGGTGATGCGCAGATCCCGGTTGTTTTTGCAGAAGAGTGCTTTGCGTTCATAGGATAGGTACACCTTGGGCATCAGGTCATACCGGCTTAAAAAATACTTGATCTCCTCAATCACCTGCTTGTTCATGTAATCCTGGTATTCCGGCTCCATGCCGGTAGCGACAAAATCATAAGCCTCCTGCAGCTTGAGCGGGGTTCTTCTTTTGTTGACCAGGCCGAACACCTTTTTCTTGATTTCGAGATACACCTTGGTATCCTGGTTCGGAATGCCGTAAGCCCGCAGCCGGAGCTTTTCCTTGTATTTCGGCTTCGCCAGGCTGCTGCGGATCAGGGAGTCATGGGCGGTGTCATAATAGAGATTCGTGATGGAGTAGAATTCATGCTGCTTGTTGTAATTGTCCGGCTCCATATATTCCAGCAGGTCATTGTAGAGTTTCAGGTAAGCGGCATGATCCAGCAGATATTTGTTCTCGTACCGGTTAAATACCTCAATCGCCATAAGGGTCAGATCCTTTCATAGTGGAGTGCTTCATAAGTGCTTATGAATGCTGTATGTGTGTGTGGCATGTGCGTCCCGCTTGCTTATGAATGTATCTTAGTCCCGGAACCTTTAATGAATCTTAAATGAGTTTACACTCCTGTGATCTTTTTACACCCGCTTAACAAAGGGCTGGTACCCGCCAGAGTTCCTTCATACTATAGCGTTCTTCGCGAGTGGAATCCGGTTAAGGTTGGTTAAAGGTAATCTTGCTATAATGACTTAAAGAATAAGCAAATTTTCAATGCAGAGGATGGGCATACCCATGAGAATATTAATAGTGGAAGACGAAGTACATCTGGCGGAAGCCCTGACCCAAATATTGAAAAAGCAGAACTATTCGGTAGACGCAGTCCACGACGGAAGATCTGGGCTGGACTATGCACAGAGCGGGATCTATGATCTGCTGCTGCTGGATATCATGATGCCGGAAATGGATGGGATTACTGTACTGAAGAAGCTCCGCAGCGAGGGTATATCCACTCCAGTGATCATGCTGACCGCACGGGGAGAGATTACGGATATGGTGACGGGGCTGGATTACGGGGCCGATGATTATATCGCCAAACCCTTCTCGTCAGAGGAACTCTTGGCCAGAATACGGGCGGCGCTGCGGCGCAAAGGCGAGGTCATCCCGGATGACACCCTGAAGCTGGGGGATATCGAGCTAAATACGGCGAACCTGCGGCTCTCCGTGAAGGGCAAAGAGATCAAGCTGAATCTGAAGGAAAATGAGCTGCTGGAGCTGCTGATTCTAAGGAAGCAGGCGGTAACCTCCAAGGAGCAGATTATTGAGAAGCTGTGGGGCTTCGACTCTGAGGCAGAACATAACAATGTGGAGGTATATATCTCTTTTTTACGCAAAAAGCTAACGTTCCTGAATTCGGAGGTACGCATTAACACGATTCGTAACGTCGGTTATGTATTAGAGGTGAGCAGGTGATGTTCAAAAAACTCAGGAACCGGTTTCTGATCGTTAATCTGACCACCATCTCCGTGATCATGCTGATCGCCTTCGCCTCCATCTATGTGATCATGTACTGGAATGTGCAGAACGACATTAATATGGATCTCCACCGGATTGCAGACAATCAGCAGAAGAGTCCGGGCGGGGCAGGGCATCCAGGCTCCGCTGACCCCCCTAAAGACAACAGGCCTATGGACGGCGGCACCCCACCGCCGGAGCGTTCCATTTCATTCACCGTGATAACTGACGCGAACGGTACTCTTAAAGACAAGGACTCCAAATTTACGATGGACGATGAGTTCTATACGGCAGCACTGAAGGAGGCCCTCAGCATCGGCAAGGACATCGGCCGGTTCACCCTGGACGACAGCCGGTGGATCTTCACGGTTAAGCCTATGGGGGAAGAGAAGATTATCGTTTTTCTGGACATCACGGCCCAGCAAAAAATCCTCACCAACCTGATCTACACCTTTACCGCCGTCGGCCTGCTGATGCTGATTATCCTCTACTTCACCAGCCGGTTCTTCGCGGGCCGTTCGATTGCCCCGGTCCGGGAGGCCTTTGACAAGCAGAAGCAGTTCATCGCCGACGCCTCCCATGAGCTGAAGACGCCGCTGACGATCATCAATACCAACGCGGATGTGCTGCTGTCCAATAGCGGCGACACGATCGGCAATCAGGCGAAGTGGCTGCTATATATTAAGTCGGAGACGGAGCGGATGACCCGGCTGACCAATGACCTGCTGTATCTGACGGAAATGGATGATTCCCGGACAGGCTTGATCCACAGCAGGTTCAATATGAGCGACGCGGTGGAGAATATCATCCTGACGATGGAAGCTGTGATCTTCGAAAAGCATATCTCCTTCGACTATGACATCGAACCGGAGCTGACCGTGCAGGGCAACAGCGAGCAGATTAAGCAGGTGGTGATGATCCTTCTCGACAACGCCGTGAAATATACGAACCCCAAGGGCGCTGTAGCCATCACGCTCAAAAAACAAAATAACGATGTGCTCCTGTCCGTCTCGAACACCGGGGAAGGCATTGCCGCTGAGCATCTGACCCGCATCTTCGACCGGTTCTACCGTACAGATACCTCCAGAGCGCGCAAGCAGGGCGGCTATGGTCTGGGTCTTGCTATTGCCAAGTCGATCGTGGATCAGCATAAAGGGAAAATCTACGCCAAAAGTGTTGCCGGGGAGTCGACTACGTTTTATGTACAGCTGCCCTGAAAGGCCGACACAAGGAGTGTAGACAAATGATATAATACCAGCATAATATGCTTTGAGCTGGAGGAATTCCATTGTTTCGAATCATGCTTGTGGAAGACGACGAGAAGATCAGGAGAATTGTAGCCGGCACCCTCCGCAAATGGAAATATGAGGTCATTGAGAGTTCCTCTTTTGAGCAGGTATTGGACGAGTTCACAGCAGGTCAGCCCCACTTGGTGCTGCTTGACGTAAATCTGCCGGTGTACGACGGGTTTTACTGGTGCCAGCAAATCCGTGCGGTCTCCAAAGTGCCGATTATTTTCCTCTCTTCACGCAATCAGAATATGGATGTCATCATGGCGATTAATATGGGGGCAGATGACTTCGTGCAGAAACCCTTCGACCTTGGCGTGCTGGTGGCGAAGGTGAGTGCGCTATTGCGGCGCAATTACACCTACCAGGATGAGAGTCTGCAGATGGCCCACCGTCAGCTTACGTTCCATCTGTCCAACTCCTCCGTCGAGTATGGCGGGCAGACAGCTGAGCTGTCGCGGAATGAATTTATTATCCTGCAGACCATGATGAGAAATATCGGGAAGATCGTATCCCGGGACAGCTTGATGCAGGTGCTGTGGAGCGATGAGCAGTTCATTGACGATAATACGCTAACCGTTAATGTTAACCGCCTGCGCCGCAAAATCGCTGTGCTTGGATTAGAGGATTTCATCGTCACCCGCAAGGGAATGGGGTATATCATCGAATGAGCTTCTGGCGATTCCTGAAATATGAGAAACCGTATATCGGCCTGTATGCCGCCGGATTTCTACTGACGGTTGCCGTATTTGCCGCAGATCCGCAAATTTCATGGCACTGGCAAAGCTTCTTCTATGCGCTCGCACTGCTTCTATTAGGTCTGGCAGGCTTTTTGCTCCATCGTTATATGAAGAATGTGCAGGCGCTCCGCCGTATATCTGATGAAGATACGGAGCCGCTGTCACTGGAGGCCGAGGGTTACCGGGAGGTTATGGAACAGCTGCAAATTCAGCATATCCGCGCCTTGAACAAAGTGCAGATGCAGCAGAAGGAGCATTATGATTTTATTGTCACCTGGTTTCATGAGGTGAAGACGCCCATCGCTGTTCTCCGGTTGATGCAGCAGACGGAGGTCGATCACAGCAGTCTGGAAGAAGAGTTATCACGGATTGAGCACTACGTCGACCAGGCGTTATATTATTCCAGGCTCGATACCTTCAACCAGGACTACGAAATCGTGAACTGCAATCTGGAGCTGCTGGTCAAAGCAGCCGTCAAAGCCCACTCCAAGACGTTCATCTCCAAAAAAATTAAAATCCGGCTCGATGTACAATCCACAACGGTGCAAAGCGACTCCAAATGGTTGTCCTTCATTATTAACCAGCTGGTCACGAACAGCCTGAAATATACCGGGGATCAAGGAGAGATATCGTTCACGACACGGGTCACACCGCAAGAGAAACTGCTGATTGTACGTGATAATGGCATCGGCATTGACCGTAAGGACCTGCCGCGGGTGTTCAACCGCGGATTCACCGGCACCAACGGGCGTACCTATGCAAAATCGACAGGCATGGGCTTGTATTTGGCCCAGGAGCTGTCCAAGAAGCTGGGGCACTATATTTCCTGCGAATCCGAGGCAGGCAGTTTCAGCGAATTCACCATCCACTTTCCGAAAAACCATGATCCTTATTTGAAAATGCTGCGGTAAGGGATCTGTATTATAAGTATGCTTTTAGAGACACCTTGATCATTCTGGAGTGAAGATACTATTCCAGACATACGAAATCCATACCATAGAACTATCCACTCTAGCAAATATTAGTATATAATGGAATTTTAATATATATCTTGCAAAGTTTATCCATAGAATTTCAAGGAGGTGCTTTTGGTAAGTGACCAATTAATAGCAAAATTACAATTCAATCCAAAAGGAGGAATATACCTTATGAAACAGAAAAAATTATTCTCTATAGGTTCTCTTTTACTCACTAGTTCGCTTTTATTTGGTGGTATGGCTGCTGCTTCTGGATTTTATGGTTGGCCTACTCTAACTCAAGGTTCATCTGGAGGTTATGTTAGGGGGCTGCAAGCCAACCTTTACTCCTTTGGGCAACAATCTAACGTTGGCTCGATAGATGGCAATTTTGGTTCAGGCACAAGAACCGGATTAATTAATATGCAAAATTCCACCGGCTTAACCGCCGATGGTATAGCGGGTTCGGGCACATGGAATACAATGAACAACTACTCCATTTTCGAGACAGAATACAATTGGGTTGTTCATACACCTTATAGCACGACATATCAGACTTCATATTTTGATTCTGGTAGCTCGTTACAATATCGCATTATGTACAAAAATACAAGTACCACTGTGCAAAGTGGGTATATCTATTAAAGGAGGATAACAAAAATGAAAAAAAAGTTACTTATAGCTGGCTTGACGAGCGCACTTATGTTAACTGGCGGCGGTATAGTATATCAGGCGTATGCTTCGGACGTCAACGTTACTGTTACCACAAGTGCTCCAGCACCTACAGTTGAGAATGTAGTACAAGAAGAGATTACTTCTGTAACCACGCCACAAACCGAAGTGAGAATAGCCCCTGATCCGAACGCCCAGCAAATAGGTGTCGATCTATCGGAAATTCCGGAAGGAGAACTCATCCTCCCTCATACTATTGTAGCTCCTTCTAGTAAAGCATCAATTAGCTCCGTTTCTGCTCCTGCATTGGAGCAAACAAGCTTAAATGCCAAAAATTCAGGTAATGGCTTGAGCTTCCAGGCAACTTACCAAACTCAGGATGGTATTGAATATTTGGTACTACAGAATCCAATTGACACTGATGCAAGTACAACAATTAATGAAATCAAAGGCTTTTACAAAGAACTTGTCCATGATACTGAAATAAATGGCCAACCCGCAGCCTATGTTGATGGGACGGCAAGAAAAGTTGTTCACTTCTTCGTAAAAGATCGTAGTTTAGCGGTATCCACTTACAGTGGGACGATTGAAGATGCATTAAATGTAGCCAAGCAAATTGCACAAGCAGAGTGAATTCAAGTAGGAGGGGTGGTAATACATAAGGGCCCGCATACTACGGTTCCAAAAGGTTACCTCAGCTCCAGATAGCGTGAAAGTACAGTCCCATGCTCTTTCGGTTCCTATTAGGAACCGAAAGGGCATTATTTATGTTACAGGATATTTTCATTATTGGACCAGTATATTAAAAATCAATTCACCCTTATTATGGAATTAAAAACTACAACTCCCTGATGGTTAGACTAAGTATATTTTCTGGGACAGAAGACAGCTTGTCTTGGAATTAATGAGCATTGGACCTAACAATGTCGGCATTTGTTGTACAATGTGCAGGCGTGTTTATTACCCGGATTACGGAGTGGAAAAATTATAGAAAACACTCTTACTCATGAGCAGGCTAAAATGAACCCGCCATTCCAGCGGAAGATTAAAAATAAGTGTACTGCTAAAAAAGGGGTATTTTTATTCCTGAGGTCGCCTCATTTCGGTTTGGTTTGGTGGTACTTTCCATTACACTAAATGGCGGCCTTTTTCGTCCCTTTTTTTGGGAAATCAATACACCTATACAATGTGCAGAATTTTTGTTAATTTAGTGCTTGGATCGTAACAAACTCAAGTGGAAACAGTGAACTTAAATTTCCGCTTCCCAGCAAGCGTTAATTGGAAATAAGATATTTTTGACATTTTAACCATCTCATCATTAGGCTGTTCCTTAACAAATGGATTTATGTATTCAGTTTTCTTTCTGGTAACAACAACGCAGAGCAGCGATCCTCCAGTAACCGGGGAATCGCTGCTGTTTCATTCTATAAAAAATAACTCGAATAGAGGAGCTACGGAGTTTCGCTAACTATCTTATAATACACATTCGTGGAAGAAACGTAGAATAGTAGGTAAACCAGGAAATACATCCCCATGATGCCCCACACGGCTGCTGTAAGTCCAGGAAAATCCTGCACGGAATCGAGGATGTAATACTTGATAATAAACCAGCTGTGCAATATTCCAAGCGCAAGCGGCGGCAAAAAGACAAACAGCAGCTGCTTGCGGATCACGCTTTTCATCTGCCGGTCATCTACACCCATTTTGCGCAGAATGGTATATTGCAGCCGCTCGTCCGTGGCTTCGCGCAACTGCTTGAAATAAATCACACTGGCAAGCGCGAAGATCGCAATCAGAGCCAAAAAGCCGCTGGAGAACAGCATGAGCGACGAGCCTTCAATTTGCTTAGAGTACACGTCTGCGAACGAGGAGTAATAGGCGCCCGGCGTCTCCGTGACGATCGCATGCACCTGCTTCGACAGCTCTTCGGCGCGGCCGGCATTAGCAATACCATAGATTTGAAAAGACTTCTTATCCGCATGCTCCCGCAGGCTGCGGTAAGTCTCGTCTGAGATTACGAGCACCGCAGGTTTAATGACCATAGATCTCACCGGGTCTGAAGACCAGCCAAGATAGGCATAATCCTTCTTTTCAATAATCCGGAAGGTGGTTTCTGCATCTGTCTTCACCGTAAATTCCGGCCGCCGGTTTGCGGCATAGGACTGCGGGAAGTCCGATCCCTGGGCAAGGGTTACCGCTTCCTCACCTTGCAGGTCCAGGATCTGCTTAGGGTCCCGTTCCTTCATCAACCCGTTATAGGTTTGCTCGGATACAAGCAGCAGGTACGGAGTATAGTACTCGGGATTCTCAAAGGCTGGCCCCATATCCGATACCGGATCAGCCATTATGGCCTCTTGCGTCAGGTGGTACCGGACCTCATGGCCGGAGCTTCGGATCAGGCTGTCAATCTGGCTGTTTGTTTCAGAGGCCAGCGATTCAAACGCTATATCATTAGGCAGATTTCTCCCCACCGCTTCGAACTGCACCTTATAGTTAATCGTCATGAAGCTGAGCAGCAGCATAATCGCCGCACTGAACAAGGAAATAAAGGTTAAGTTCAACGTGTTGCCTCTAATCTGGAACCGCAGGGAAGAGGTCCACAGCATCGTATTGCCCTCGTAGTATTTTCTGCGGCGGCTTACCGCCTGGAGCAGCCAGCCGGCGAATTGACGGAAGAACAGGAAGGTGCCCCCGATAATGCCAATAGTCACGGCAATCATAGTCACCGTCGCGTAATCCTGCCAGAACACCGAACCCTTTCCGCTGCTGATCAGAGCAAAGGCCATGCCCAGCAGAAGTACAGCAATCATAGCCCAGACTGAAGAAATGCGGACGGGTTTGTCCATCTTTTGCTTCGCATGAAACAACTCCGTAAGCTGCACCCGGTTCAGCATGATATGACTCTGTACACTTATAATCATAGCAAGCAATATGAAGACACCGATCGTTGCAGCAATCGACGGAATGGGGAATGACAGAGAAATAACCTGGTCGTAATGCATTAAATTCATCAGCAGCATCCCAAACAGCTTGGACAGCAGTCCCCCGATCAATATCCCCGTGAACAGGGAAATGGCGCTCATAATCAGGGTTTCATAAAACACCATCCGCGTAATTTGCCGTTCGTTCAGGCCGTATAGCAGGTACATGCCGAACTCTTTTTTGCGCTGCTTCATGAAGAAAGAATTGGCATACAGAATAAAGAAAATGATAAATAAGAACACAACAAGTGAAGCGATGCCCACACCGGTCTGAAAGTTGGCACGGTTCTGCAGCGCATCTATAATATCTTCATTGTACATCAGGGACGAGAATGTGAATTGAATAATGACACCGGTAATCATCGAGAACAGATAGATGGAATATAGGCGGAAGTTGCGCTTCACATTCCGGGCCGTAAGCTCCAGCAGACTCATCGCAGCTTGCCCCCCATCAGGCTTTGGGTTTCCAGAATGCGCTCATAGAACGCTTTTTGGGTCTGATCTCCTGCGTAAATCTCATTAACAATTCCTCCGTCACGCAGAAAAATTACCCTTTTACAATAGCTGGCCGCATAGGGATCATGAGTGACCATCATAATCGTTGTCCCGAACGTCCCGTTCAGCTCCGCAAGCTGCTCCAGCATTTGGGTCGCGGACCGGGAATCCAGCGCCCCCGTCGGCTCATCGGCAAAAACAATAGACGGATTGGTAATGATGGCCCGCGCCGAAGCTACCCGCTGCTTCTGTCCCCCTGACAGCTCGCTTGGATATTTATGAAGGATCTCTTCAATATTCAGCGCCTGCACAATCGGCAGCAGCCGGTCTTCCATCTCTTCCACCTTCACTTTGCGCAGCGAGAGCGGCAACAGAACATTCTCTTTGGCCGTCAGCGTATCCAGGAGATTATAATCCTGAAAAATAAACCCCATGCGCTCCTGCCGGAATTGCCGCAGCGATTTTTTCTTGAGATTCAGCAGGGATTTCCCCTCCAGCCACACCTCGCCGCCCGTGAACCGGTCAATGGTAGACAGTACGTTCATCAGCGTCGATTTTCCAGAGCCCGAGGGCCCCATAACCGCTGTAAATTCTCCCGATTGAATCATCAGATCAATATTCTTAAGTACTGCGGTTGTCCCATAACTTTTCGATAAATTTTGAGTCTGAATCACAGTTTGCATTTTTGGTTCCTCCCCTTCCTGATACTTATCTTAGCCGCGGTTTGGACTTGCAACCATAGAAGCAGGATGAATTCGGGTGACGTTTTTGTCACTCAGCAGACCTGATATACCCTTGCGTCATATTATATTACATGAAAACGTTTAAAACGCTTGAATAAAGAATTAAAATTAATAATTTTAAATTTTTATGTTATAGTTGTTGACATTTCTTATCAAGCTAATTATATTGACATTATAAGATTTCAACGACACAACAATGTGTCCCTGAAGGTGACAACAGATTATTCCCACAATGCTGTGAACGGATAGTCTGCTGTACCGGAGTTCTTACTTCCAATAATCGTACAGTCAGTCACGATGGTGTGGCTGCAATGGCAATGGGGCCGATGAACATAATCCGCAGTTGTGCGGGTTCTGTCAGTCGGCCCTTTTTTGCCGGTTCATTTACTTGGGGTTATTAAAAGGAGGATGTCAGCATGGAAGCAAAAGGTTTTCGCAAGGCGGGTCACGCCCCGAGTTTATTATCAGCTTTTTTGTACTTTGATGTAAGCTTTATGATTTGGGTGCTGTGTGGAGCCTTGTCGCTCTATATCACCAAGGATTTCGGATTATCAGATACCCAAAAAGCGGCCATGGTCGCCATCCCCATCCTCGGCGGTTCGATTTTCCGCATCCCCATGGGCATTCTGGCTGACCGCATTGGCAGTAAAAAAGCAGGCCTGCTCGGGATGTTCCTCACCATCATTCCCCTCCTATGGGGTTGGCTGGGCGGAACCAGCCTGCTGCAGATGCATATGATCGGCTTCCTGCTCGGCTTTGCAGGCGCAAGCTTTGCCGTATCCCTCTCCCTCGCCAGCCGCTGGTACCCGCCGCAATATCAGGGACTCGCGATGGGCATTGCCGGAGCCGGGAACAGCGGAACGGCGCTGGCGACCTTTTTCGGACCGCAGATCGCCCAGGCTTATGGATGGCACAGCGTATTCGGGATTGCACTGATTCCCCTGGTCCTCGTTATGATTATTTTTGCCATATTGGCTAAAGACGCCCCAAATGCCCCAGCCCCCAAGCCGCTTAAGAACTATCTCAGCGTCTTCAAGCATGCCGATACCTGGTGGTTCTCGATATTCTACGCCATTACCTTCGGCGGATTTGTCGGGTTCGCCAACTATGCGAGCATCTTCTTCTATGATGTGTACGGCGACGGCGTACATTCCGGAGGTCTGACCAAAGTCCAGGTGGGCTATCTGGTCACCATCACAGTCGTCGCAGGCAGCTTCTTCCGGCCTTTAGGCGGCTGGATTGCGGACCGGATTGGCGGCATGCGCCTCCTTCTGGTTTTGTACGGAATCATTTCCGTATGCGCGTTTGCCATTGCGTCTATGCCCAGTTCATTCCTGGTGATGCTGCTCTATACCAGCGTGATGATGGCCTGCCTCGGAATGGGTAACGGCTCGGTCTTCCAGATCATCCCCCAACGCTTCTCCAGTGAAATCGGAGTCATTACCGGAATTGTCGGCGCTGCCGGAGGGCTTGGCGGATATTTGCTCCCGACCTACGTTCTCGGCCCGCTGAAGCAATCCACAGGCTCACAGGTTACCGGATTTCTGGTGGTCGGCTCTATCGTGCTCCTGACAACCCTGATTTTCTATGCTGTAACCAGATCGTGGAGAAAGTCCTGGGCCAAAGCGGAATCCGGGGTTAACTACTAATAAGCTTATATAGAGTACTTCGAGGCGGTGAACTCACATGACAACCAAAGTTAAAAGCGTCTGTCCATATTGCGGGGTTGGCTGCGGGATCGTACTCGAAGTGTCGGGTAACCGCGTAGTCAACATCACCGGAGATAAAGAGCATCCGGCCAATTTCGGCAGGCTGTGCACCAAAGGCAGTACGGCCGCAGCCGCACTCACGGAATCGGGCCGGATGGAATATGCCTACAAACGCCAGGATCGCAGAGCCGAGCCTGAACGAGTGAATATAGATGAAGCTATTCGTGATACCGCGCAGCGGCTGCGGGCCATTCTGGAGGAACATGGCCCGGATGCCCTGTCCGTGTACGTGTCGGGTCAAATGTCGCTGGAGGCCCAGTACCTGATCAACAAGCTGGCCAAGGGCTTCATCCGCACCCCGAATATTGAGTCTAATTCACGCTTATGCATGGCGGGCGCCGGGAACGGCTACAAGCTCTCCCTGGGAGCGGATGGGCCTCCGGGTTCTTATCAGGATATAGATAAGACGGATTTATTCTTCGTCATCGGCGCCAATATGGCCGATTGTCATCCGATTCTGTTCCTTCGGATGATGGACCGGGTCAAGGCCGGAGCCAAGCTGATTGTCGTAGACCCCCGGCGGACGGCCACTGCGGACAAAGCAGACCTGTTCATGCAGATCAGGCCCGGAACGGATCTTGCCCTGCTGAATGGACTGCTGCATCTGCTTGTTAAGAACGGCCATACCGACCCGGACTTTATCGCCCGGTTCACCTCCGGTTTTGAGGGCATGAAGGAATTCCTGGAGGACTATCCGCCGGATAAAGTATCCGGAATTACCGGCATTCCGGAAGCCGATATCCGCCAGGCGGCCGAGTGGATTGGCGTGGCTCCGGAGTGGATGACCTGCTGGACCATGGGTCTTAACCAGAGCATTCACGGTACCTGGCACACGAATGCCATCTGCAATCTGCATCTCGCTACAGGTGCGATCTGCCGCCCGGGGAGCGGTCCCTTCTCGCTCACGGGCCAGCCTAATGCCATGGGCGGCCGCGAGATGGGCTACATGGGGCCGGGCCTGCCCGGGCAGCGCTCCCTGGTGTCCGAAGCGGACCGCAGCTTCATAGAGAAGCTGTGGGAAATCCCCCAAGGCGCCCTTCGGGCGGATGCCAGCGGCGGTACCATTTCCATGTTCGAGAACATGATTGCAGGCAAGATCAAGGCCTGCTGGATCATCTGCACCAATCCGGTAGCCACGGTTCCCAACCGCAAGAAGGTCATCGCTGCCCTCGAAGCGGCTGATCTGGTCATTACGCAGGATAGCTTCCTGGACACCGAAACTAACCGTTATGCGGATATCCTGCTGCCCGGGGCCTTGTGGGCCGAAGGTGAAGGCGTGATGATCAACTCCGAGCGTAATCTGACCCTGATGCAGCAAGCCGTCGAGCCGCCCGGAGAGGCTATGCCCGACTGGCAGCTGATTGCCAGGGTAGCCGCTGAAATGGGCTATGCCGAAGCTTTTGCCTACAATTCTTCAGCAGAGGTCTATGCCGAAATCCAGCAGGCCTGGAATCCGAAGACCGGCTACGACCTGCGGGGGGCCACCTATGCAAGGCTGCGGGAAACGCCTGTGCAATGGCCCTGTGCACCGGATCAGCCGAACGACCGGAATCCGATCCGGTACCTGAACCGTCAGGGCGGCACCGCCCTGAGCGAGCCTTCAGAAGACCGTTCTTCGGATATTTTGTTCCCGACAGACAGCGGGAAAGCCGTGTTCTGGGCACGTCCGTATATGCCGCCTGCCGAAATGCCGGACAGTGACTATCCCTTCGTACTGAATTCGGGCCGCTTGCAGCATCAATGGCATACGCTGACGAAGACAGGCAAAGTCCCTAAGCTCAATAAGCTGAACCCGGGTCCCTTTATCGAGATTCACCCGGAGGATGCTGAGGCGCTTGGAATCAAGGACCGCCAGCCGGTAGAGCTTCGTTCGCGGCGGGGGCAGGCGGTTCTCCCGGCTGTCATTTCAGACCGTGTGCGCCCCGGCAACTGCTTCGCCCCCTTCCACTGGAATGATGTCTTTGGTCCCCAGTTAGCCGTAAATGACGTCACGAATGATGCCGTGGATCCCCTGTCCTTGCAGCCCGAGTTGAAATTTTGCTCTGTATCGCTGGTCAAGGCTGCGGGCCAGCCTTCCGGGGAGCCGCAGGCACCGGATATGAATCAGAATCACTCCTCATTACCAGCCGGCGATGAGAACGCCCATCCTAAGGAGGCCGTAACGATGAAGCAGCTGGATACGCTTGCGGGCATGTTTGGCATTGAAGCCCCGGCAGCCATGATTCTGGATAGTCATGAACAGGCTTATCTGGGCGGCTTCATCACAAGCCTGCGCACCGAGGCTGGCCGGTCAGCCTCCGGCGTTCCGGTTCTGCCGCCCACTGCACCGTTTGAACCATCCACCCGCTACTTTGTGGATGGTCTGCTGGCGGGAATGTTCTCCCGTACTCCGCTTCCCGGAGCAGAACCTCATTCCGTGCAGGCAATGCCCTCAGGCCCGGTCTCTTCAGGGGCAAACTCCGAAGAAGCTGAGACAGCAGGCAAGCTTCCTGTAACCATCCTCTGGGCTTCGCAGACCGGAAATGCCGAAGGTGCGGCCATTGACTGCGCGAAGAAATTACAGCAGGCCGGTTACGATATACGGCTCGTAAATATGAATCAATATTCCGTAAACGATCTGGCGAAAAACCGGTTTGCCTTGTTCATCGCCAGCACCTTCGGAGCCGGAGATCCTCCGGACAACGGCGACAGCTTTTACCAGTCCCTCAAGGCAGAGAATGCACCACTGCTCCAGGACCTGCGTTATGCCGTACTTGCCTTCGGGGACTCCAACTACGATCTGTTCTGCGGCTTCGGGCGGAATCTGGATACCCGGCTGGAGGAGCTTGGCGCGTTGCGGCTGCTGGACTGTGCCCATTGCGATACGGACTTTCAGGAACAGGCGGATGCATGGACAAAGGATATCTCGGGACTGCTTAGCGTGTTCGCAGACAGCCCGGAGTCCTCTGGACCAGCCGCAGCCAGCGGCAGCTCATCCACTCCCGTGCCCGCACCCGGACCGGCTACCCCAGGCCCGGAGCAACGCGGATATCACCGGAACCATCCGGTGCCATCGCGTATTCTGTTCAAGAAATGTCTGAATAAGGCCGGGTCTGAAAAAGAAACCCGCCACTACGCCTTCGATCTGAAGTCTGCTGGAGTGCAGTTCGAAGCAGGCGATGCGCTTGGCGTATGGCCCGCCAATTGTCCCGATTTGGTCGGCAATCTGCTGCGTACATTGGACATTGAGCCTTCCATGCGGGTAATGGTCAAGGGACAGGGCGTGCTGCCGGTCAACGAAGCACTGCGCCGTCATTATGAGATCGCCCGTATTGCTCCGGAGATGCTCCGGTTCGTCCGGGACCGTTCACAGAACAGGAAGCTAAGCAAGCTCCTTGAAAGCGGCAACCAGGCGGAACTGAAGCAATGGCTGTGGGGGCGCCAGCTTATCGATGTGCTGCAGGAGTTCCCGGTTGCCCTCAGTGCGCAGGAGCTTGTGGAACAGCTCAAGCCTTTGCAGCCCCGGCTGTATTCCATTTCGTCCAGCCCGAAGGCCCACCCGCACGAGGTTCATATCACAGTGTCCACTGTACGCTACGAGAATAACGGCAATGCACGCAAAGGAGTATGCTCCACCTTCCTCGCGGACCTTGTTACAGAGGACACAGAGATTCCCATTTTCATTCAAAAGAATGCCCATTTCCGGCCGCCGGCAAATTCCGGTGCCCCGATGATTATGATAGGTCCGGGTACAGGCATCGCACCGTTCCGCAGCTTCCTGCAGGAGCGCAAGGCATCCGGTGCCACGGGCAAAAACTGGCTGATCTTCGGCGAACAGCGGGAGGACAGCGATTTTTATTTCCGCGGGGAGCTTGAGGCATTGCGGGAAGAAGGCTTCCTGCAGCGGCTGGATACGGCTTTTTCCCGGGATCAGGCGGAGAAAATCTATGTACAGCACCGCATTCTTGAGCATGGGGCCGAGCTCTGGGCATGGCTTCAGGAGGGGGCCCACTTCTATGTGTGCGGAGATGCCCAGCAAATGGCCAAAGAAGTGGATGCCGCGCTAAAGACCGTAATCCGGCAGCACGGCGGCATGACTGCGGATGAGGCAAATGAGTATGTAAAAGAAATGTCATTAACCAAGCGGTACGCGCGGGATGTCTATTAAAGCAACAATGGCGGAGGGACCAGCCATTAAGCTCCAGCGATGCATTAAATCGATGTATAAAATCTTCCGGCAACGATCACCCTACAGGTTAGCGTCCTTGCGGCGCGTTAATCACAGGAGGCGATCCCAAATGGCAAAGCCGGATAATCGGGCAGATAACGTTGAGCATTTACAACAGAGCATTCAGCACACCATGCAAAACCTGCATGAAGCTGAAGACTACTTAAACGAATTCTCTTCTGAGATCAGCAGCCAAGAACGTGAACAAATCGAAGCAAAAAACGAACGCCGTAAAGAAAGCATTAAAGGCTTCCGCGAGGAAGTTAAAGACGAAGCCGCGCATTCCCAGGAATAGTTAAAGAACGGCAGTTCAAGCCAAACGGCGGTCCACCCGGTTATTCCGGGCTGAACCGCCGTTTGACTTTGTTCTTTTACAAATAAGGATTCCTTGGTAATTCAGATGCCGGCAGCGTACGCGCTCCTCTCGCCGTTTCCCCGCCGTGGATAACAGCTGTATTGGAGCTGTCGTCTTCTTTTTGCAGGATAATCTTGAATTCGCCTTTGCCGGGGATACGGATGTCGCGGGTCGAGTTTCCTGTGTCCATGCTTAACAATATTTCCATGATTTTTTCTGCCGAATGGACCTCTTCCATATCATTCACCGCCTATTATAAGATGATGTACCGTCTTCTACGGATTGACGCCGACCGAGAACGGACGCGCGCCGACCGGAATGACGCTAATCACGGCCTGGGTGACCCCATCAATGACCGACACCGTATTATCATCCTGATTAGTGATATAGATCCGGTTCGTCAATGGATTGGCCCCTGCTCCATTGGGATTATTCCCGACCGGAATAGTAGTAATCACAGTATTCGTTAATCCGCCAATCACAGACACATTGTCGGTATCCCGGTTTGGCACGTAGATCGCATTGGTAGATACGTTCACTCCCAGTTCAGCCGGAGTCGTGCCAACGGGCACATTTGTAATGACTGTGTTGGTTGCTCCATCAATCACAGAAACCGTGTTGCTGGTGAAGTTCGAGACATAAATCCGGTTCGTCAAAGGATTCACCCCTACTCTGAAAGGGTTAACCTGAACGGGAATCTGTGTAATTACCGTATTCGTAGCTCCGTCAATGACAGTAACGATATCCGAGTTGAATTCAGCTACATAAATAGTATTGGTTAAGGAATTCACACCAATCCCCGTTGGAAAAGGCGACCCACCGGCGGGAATAATAGTAGTCACCACGGTGTTGGTCAATCCATCAATAACAGTAATAGTATTATCATTAAAATTTGCCACATAGATGGCATTGGTGGCGGTATTGACTGCGGCCGCACCCGCTCCACTCCCGGCAGGAACAGTGGCCATCACCATATGGGTCGCTCCATCGATGACGGATACGTTGTTACTGTTCAAATTCGCCACATAGATCCGGTTGGTTAATGGATTCACAGCTACTCCCGCAGGATTAACCCCAACAGGAATAGTATCAATTACCCCACCCGTTGCACCATTGATCACTGTAACACTATTGCTGTTGAAATTGGCAACATAGATGCGATTGACAGAACCGGCGACAGCCCTGTCCTCATCGCCGACAAGCTCGGCAAAAACGAGCCTATGGGCGGTAACCAGCTGCCCGGCGGCATTTTTGCCCCATACAGAAACTTCCGTCTGCTCTGCTGCAGTACCACCCGTTGTGAAGACAAATTCATAGGCATCCAGATCGGCAAAATAGTTTCTTGTCAGCACTTCGTCAGGAGCAACAGTGAGCAGCTCGCTCACATATAACGTCCTGGTTACGGTCAAATTATACCCTTGGATTAATATAGACGATACGTTGAGAGAGTCACGGTTATCGATCTTGACTGTCACCTGCTGAGTTGGTCTTACACCGCTGACCGCAGTGTTTTCAATGGGCCCAGTTGATATAGTGGCCATGACATTTAGATCCTCCCTTCATTAGAACTCGAACGGATTTTTCTTGGAGCTACCAATCTATTGTTAATGTATGTAAGAATTACAGTATGGATTGGACCTCAATCCTGCATATATATGAATTCAAGAAAGGTGTGTGCTTATGCTTCCTACAGGACCGGATCCGAACGCAATCCATCCGAACCCCAATATTAAGCAAGTCCGTTTCATCAAAAATACCATCACCCGTCCCAATATCATCGCCGGAGATTACTCCTACTACGATGATCCTGACGAGTCGGTATCTTTCGAGAGCCGTGTGACCCACCATTATGAATTCATCGGGGATCAGCTGATTATCGGCAAATTCTGCGCCATTGCCCGCGGCACCGAATTCATTATGAACGGCGCCAATCACCGGATGGGCTCGGTGACAACCTACCCTTTCAACATTATGGGCGGCGGCTGGGAGAAGGCTACGCCGGAGCTGGCGGACCTGCCCTACAAGGGCGATACCATCATCGGCAACGATGTATGGATCGGCCAGAATGCCACCATTATGCCCGGTGTAACCATTGGCGACGGAGCCATCATCGCGGCCAATTCCACCGTAACCAAGGATGTGCCCCCCTATCATATTGCCGGCGGGAATCCGGCACGCATTCTTAGAAAACGCTTCGATGATGAACTGATCGCCCAACTGCTGGAGCTGAAATGGTGGGATTGGAGTCAGGAGAAGATCACAGACAGCCTTGAAGTACTGTGCAGCAATGATCTGGAGCGGATTAAAGGTCTGGCAGGCGGCACCGCATAGGATGGTGGATAATGTATTTGGATTTGGAGATTGTATCCTCTATCATCCATCTTACAGATGGAGCTCAGCCGCTAAGACAACAAGCCTGGGTTATGAAAGTAGAAGACCCCTCGTACAATAAGGTAATTAATGAGTTTCACTCAACTGGAGGAGATTCTTACAGATATGCAACTGATGAAAAAGAAAATCTCTATATTTGGGTTAGCGTAGTCCCTGGAAATGCAGATGGCAGCAGTAACTCTGAAGCCTATGTTTATAGTGAACAGTCATTCGACTCAATTCAGTTTAACTACAATGATAAAGAATATTCTTATAAACTTCAGGCTAAATAATTGATCATTTCAATAGTTATAACTTGGAAGGTTGGAGAACTTTCGCATACATTACGTTATATCCAAGCAAAAAGAGCGGTTCATCCCCAACAGGATGAACCGCTCTTAGATTAACCATTGTCACTCTGCCAGTTCCCCCAGCCTAGCCCGCATCTCCGCATACGCCTCCGGGGTGCCGACATCATCAATAGCACCCTCCGTATAGTAGGCCCGGATCTCTTGGCGGGAATGCAGCCACTCGGGAAAATAACTCGGCGCATCCGGGTTGCCCCCTTCGGCCAGATAACGGGAAAATAGCGGCAGCGTGGACCGTTTGTAGATGTAGAGCGCAAAGACGCCAATGTTGGTCCGGGGCGCCTGCGGCTTTTCTTCCAAAGAAAGGACCCGCATCTCCGTATCCAGCTCCGCCACCCCGACACTGCGCAGCTCCCCGATATCGTCCACCGTCCGGACCAGAATGCAATCCTTATCCACCTTATGAAAATAATTCAGATACCCCTCAAGGCCAAATCCCAGCACATTATCACCTGCCAGAACCAGCAGATCATCCTGCATCTGCTCCCGCTTGATGGCAAACTGGATATCGCCAATCGCCCCCAACCGTCCCTCCGGTGAAGAGGTGCCATCGTTCAGAATACGAACTGGTTTTGTCCCCCTGTACTGGTGGTGCCACTGCTCAAAAGCCCGGAAGAACCGGGCATTGGTCACAATAAGAACCTCCGTAACCTCATCCAGCACCTCCAGACGGTCCATCAGCAAATCCAGAATGGTACGGCTACCTTGAACCGGCAGCAGCGGCTTTGGCGTATCTTTCGTTAACGGATAGAGACGGGTCGCATACCCCGCAGCCAAGATTAATGCAATCATCCCCTGTCCGCTCCTCTGCCTGCAAATTGTCCTTCTACTATGATACCACCGGAGACGGACAGCCAAGCCTGCTGCAACCGTCACTAATATCATTCAGCGCACCTCCACTAATCCTCTACCATTCCTTCCTATTGGAATTAGTGTTTTTTTACGTGACCTTAAACACCTGCATGATTCATATCCTTGACTGCATACCTATGATCTTGTTCTCAAGCTTCGCGGAAAAACGATAGCGGCATGCTAAGTTTCTCCAATACCAAGGTCGGCCCTAATGGAAATCAGGGCCGACCTTGGTATTGCAAAAGTAAACAACAATAAAGGATATGAAAAATTCCACTCCAGTATATCAACGAAATGCTCGAATTACCAGAGTTACAACTTCATAGCGTTCTCTCCATCCATGCAACGGAAGGGCCGGATTATTGGAGCCGCCGATGAACTCTACCTGAAACAAAAAACGATATTGCGATTCACGTGAAGCAACTTGTGTAAAGGATCTCAAAGGAGAGTGGATTTACATCGTGAACGGCCTGAACACTCACCACTCGGAAAGTATGGTTCGATGGGTCCCATCTGCCGCACCTTGAACGAGCCTCTCGGTCAAAAGGGGATGGAAAGATTATTTTAGCCGTGTGTACTAGATAATTCGAGATTCAGAAGAGAATCCTATACCCAAGCATGTATACATAATAATAAAAGCAGGTGAGCTGGATAGAAGGAGTAATTAAAAAAGCGATTTACATTAAAATGATTATTTTTCAAGAAAATAATTATTGGGATTGCCATAATAGCATATAGCTGTATAAGCTCATAATGATACATTGAAATACTAAGAATAGTAAGCAAGGTGTAGCTGATCAAAAGCAGCTCAGATTTATTTCGTAAGAGATAAAGCAAAAGAATAGTGAACACTCCATAACTTCCATAATCAAAAGAAAGCAGATCCGGAATTACGAGAAGTAGAATAATCGCTATCCATTTTAAATATAAATTTAATGGGACACGGTAAAGCATAATCACTAGGATGCCGAAGAGCAAAGTAAAGCAGACATTTAATCCATGAGTGTCAAATAAAAGGGAATAAGGAATTTGCGAAATTAAAGCTAAATATAATACTCGTAAGCTATACTTTTGGATATTTTGCGTTCGATCAACGCCCACTACGACACTCCAGCAAAAAAGAGGGAAGGACAGTCTTCCTATTATAGTAAATAGTATAGCATCAGGATAAAAAATTCTTCCTATATGGTCTATAAGCATCGATACAATTGCTAGTATCTTCAACATTCATTGTGACTCCTTATTCATGGAAAAATTAAAACGAGATCCCGAGATTCCATATAATGGAAATTCGGAACAGTCCCTACGATTTCATATACCAGGACTTGAGTTGAACTATCATATATTTGTAGGTGACGCAGACCCGTATCTTTAGAAAAACATTGAATAATGATCATATCCTTATTGACCCATTTAATCACCTGATCAGACAACCCTGTAAATAATTCAGTCCCTTGAGCTAAATCATACATTTGCTCGATCTTTTGAGATGAATTTTTCAAAATTCCCACCAATTCTTCCCCTTTTAGAATAATTCGATCAAATGTACGTATAAATGGAATCGAACGTTTGGACTGTGTTGGTATATGATACTGCACCAATTCCGATGTGTGGTTTATACAGTTTGTTTTATACACGTACACCCAAGGGGCATGAACAAGTGTATTTACATAAGCACTGGAGTGATCGCATTGGTCTATGATATAACTCTCTTTTATATTGCACCGCTCTTTAACCGTCTGGATGAATTCTTCTAAAGGAAGAACAAGCCTGCTTTGATAAGCAGAACTAGACTGCATGAGTTTACCTTTTCGGGTCCATAACTCTTGTTTTTCGGGTAAGGTCATTCTACCCGTGTGAAGAATGAGATAGTCTATCTCATCAAAAGTAATTACCTGTAAATCAGAAAAATTAAGGATAGAATCATTTTGCCCCAGGCTTCTAGGAATCGAGTATGATACTTGATTTACAATATCAATCAGCAAATATTCCTCGAAGCCGTGATTGTCCTTGTCTGAAAACGGATCAAGTTCAGGAATCGCAAGGATCAAATACTGGTCATTCAAACTGTACATTTCTAGGCCCCATAGTCTAGATGTAATAGAAGAATTTGCTATAGAGTCAGTGAAATTCAGACGGTATACTTCAGATGAACTCATCTCGACACAGGCGAATTTGTATATAATAAAGGTGGCTTGTGTTTGTTCCCAGTGTAATTCAGCCGAGTGAATGCTTGTTTTACCAGGAATATAACTTTCAAAATATCTGGAAGGCGAATAGGAAAAAAATTCAGAATTATCGGTTAAGACGTCGTACCGCAAAATACCCGCCTGAAATCCAGAGTGTTCTTCCATATCAGCACTTATTTTTTTACTGACATAATAGAAGAAAAACCTATCATCTAAGGTGATGCCAGAATAACTTACAATCTGATCTTCATAGCCTTGAATTTTCTTAATTATACTCATTATTGAAAAATCAACCTTCTTTTTTATGCAGTAAATAGTCTCTCTCTTTGAACAGTAAGAGAGAGAGACTATTACTACTTATTATGTTCCTGGATAATACCAAACGTGGTTACTGAATCGTTCGCCAGTTCTTTCTGTTGGATGGTAGTGAGGATAATTCCCTTCTGAATTATTCCCTGCCTCAAATAGTGCAAAGCCGGCCACTTGCCTTGCAGCTTGTTGTGCTTTAGAACTTGTTCTAGCGAATAGATTTATTTCACCGCTATTCGCACTTTTTAGATAAGTGAACGCTGCATTATCATTTGGAAAAGCTTCGGGATTCAAATAGACATCTCCTCTTCTTACCCAAGCAGCCCAATAATTATATTGACTTTGTTTTTTTATGTCACTAATAAGGTCTGTAATCACATATGCCGTGATTGCACCAATAGCTATTGCCGCAGCTTGTTCTAATAAGAAGGCTAACAGAGCAGATCCTCCCCAAGTGATCACAGGTATAAGCGCAGGAAGTTGAGCACTCACTTTATCAGTATTTTGCTCCAGGGACAATTCTTCACCAGTAACTTTATTAACAATAACTGCATCTACAACGTCCCCGTCTATAATTCCAACATTGACACTATATTCAGTATAGACACTTTTTGTCGCCGTCATAGCGGCGAAGAAACCTTTTGGTTTTTCGAGAGTTTCCATTGTATATTCATTAGTATCACGATTTAAAGTAGCATAAAGTACATCACCGTTGTGCTCGCCTTTAACTTTTACAATATGCTCATCATTTTGAACAACTTCAAATCCATTTTCATTGTGATTTCCACTAACATTAGTTGCGAAGATGTTAGAACTAATAATTGTTAGAATGAGACACAAAGATAAAACTGTTGCAGTTAACTTTTTAAACATATTCATCCTCCGTTTTCAGTAGTCGTTAAAAATCCCCAACCATAAATATCATCTTTCCCATCGACGCCAAGATCTTCTGCATACTTTTTCAGCGTTTTAACGATATTGTTTGAAGGCAGATGATATTGCTGCATTAATAAAGCAATCAAACCGGTTACATAAGGAGCAGATATTGAAGTACCACTTACATATTCAAACTTTCCATTTTTTGAGGTCGAGATGATGTCTTCTCCCGGAGCACTAAAGTCTATTTTACCGATAGAAGCAGTTTCTCCGCTATCTAATTTACGATCCACTGAAGTCACAGATATTACTCCTTCATATGAAGCTGGATAACCAACTGCACCGCCATATGAGTTAGTGACAGCTGCCACCACAATAATTCCATTATTCGTTGCTTTCTGAATAGACTTGTGGAGAAGCTCTTTATCTTCGGGAATAGAAAAGCTCATATTAATAATGTCTATGTTATGTCTGATACACCAATCAATTCCACGGTTGATATCTTCAAGAGATCCCCTTCCTAAACGGTCTAATACTTTAACAGGGTAAATTTCCGCTTCAGGAGCAATCCCTTGGAAGCCTATACTATTGTGTTGTGCGGCTATGATACCAGTCATCAATGTCCCGTGTCCATAATCGTCGATAGGCAATTCATTTGGTTGAATAGCATTATAACCAGTGTGAATGTTTTTCGAAAATTCCGGATGATTGTAATCAATACCACTATCCATAATAGCAATATTAATGCCTTTTCCTTTAATCCCTTTAGACCATAATAGTGGAGCTCCAATCTTCTCTACACCCCAGTTTTTTAATTCCTCTACTTCATATGCATCTATTGCCGGTTGCTTGGGTATTGATACTGAAGCTGAAGTATACAAAAGAATAATTAGAAAGACTAAGAGAGATAATTTAGTTTTCATTTTGCACTTCCAATAACGATAACGAGTGGTTAATTTATCTGAAAGTTGGCCAACTATTCATTCGTACAATTAGGAGGGTTATGTATTAATATACACAATAAGAATTTTATGTAAATTTTATACCATATATTACCCATTATGTCTAGTAATCCTTTTAAATACATCTAGAACTCAACTTTCGTACAACCAAGCGACGCTCTTCAACCAGGCGCATCGCTAACCCTCACCGAGCAGCAAGGAGGACAAATCTTTTGCCTGTGAAAATTCGAAGGCTATAGAGGGCCTGTCCGTCACTGAACAGCGCGTGAGATCGGGGGCGAATCCGTACAACGAGGCATTGTAGAGTCAATTTTCCTTCCGGCAGGTCGGCCATTTTTTAATATGTATGTAGGCAGGTAGGGATACCCTTTTCGCCACAAGATCAATTAACATAATCTTCTTAAGTTCTTCTCGCTCAAGGTAAGGATACATAGGAAATGCCTTGCCCTTGCTAGAACGACAAAAACCGGAGATTATATCGGTAGCTAGTGCCCAATCAGACAACCTTGATCTTATTTTGCTCGCGTAGAATGATTCGAAGGCACCGGTGTATGGGATACCGCACGATTTACCATGAACTCTCTGATCTGTTGGTGCAATAAGGTACGAATCCCGCTGAATGGAACAGACGGGTTATATACCACTAGCCTGCTGCTGCAAAAACCGCCTTCGCGATAAGCTGATTGCGCTGGAACGAATCGAACAGCCCATCCCTTGAAGGGATGGGCTGTCAGGAGAATGAAATAATTTCTACTATGGCTTGGACCCTGTAAACAAGGATTGGGACAGCAAAACCATGGTTTGTTTGTATACGGTATGGGCTGCTTCGGCATCACCAAGGAACCCGCCCATATACAAGTGGATTACGCCGTGCAGCGAAGCCCATATGGTGCTGACGATGGTCCCAGTCTCTTCCTGGTCCGAAATCCGTCCTTGTTGCTGGGCGGTGCTGATTAGAATCAGCAAACGGCGTATGGCTGTCATCGTTCCCTGCATACTCTCCGCATCCGGCTTGAACTCGGCAAAAGCCCCTCCAAACATTAGCTTGTAATAGCTGGTATAGTCCTGCCCGAACTGCCAGAAGGCTTCGCCCAAATCCAGCAAATGCTGCAAGAGGTCAGAGGACGGCAGCACTTCTTCAAAACGCTGGGCCAGCAATTTGCAGCCCTCCAGATACAGCTGCTGGGCCAGACCCTCTTTATTGACAAACAAACTGTAAATGATCTTGGTTGAGCAGCCCATCTTTTGCGATACTCTGCGCACCGTGACGGCCTCCGGCCCCTCTTCCTGCAGAATGGCTGCGGCCGCATCAACCACAAGCTTACGGAGATTTTCCGTATTTTGCAGACGGGCTTCCTGATATGTTTTTAATACCCGCGCCGTGGATGTTGAGGGCTTGTCTTCGTTACTGATAAGGATCACCTTCATTCGGTTATCGTGTTATTGACAGGAAACAAGGTTACTGGGCTTCTAACAGGCATTCTAACCATTTGCAGAAAGGTTGTCAATTAATCCATCGCGCTAAAAAAAAGATTTGACACGAATGTATCATTCCGGTTACTATGATTCCCATAGGAAACAGTGTTACCGAAACGGTTTTGTATTCATGGAACTTTGTCGTTTTTTTTCGGAGAATTGGTAACGTTGTTTCTAAATAAAAACATCGTATTAAAAGGAGCGGGATCATGAATATTAAAGGGAAATGGTCGCTAATCACTGGGGCCTCTTCGGGAATCGGCGAACAGTTTGCAAGACAATTGGCAAAGGAAGGCAGTCATTTGGTACTTGCAGCCAGATCCAAACACAGACTTGATGCGCTCGCAGCCGAATTGACCCGAAGCTATGGAGTTCAGTGCCAGGTTATTCCCCAGGATCTATCCATCGAAGGTGCTGCCGGAGAGCTGTATCAGAAGTGCCGGCAGCTCAACCTGAACATTGATCTGTTGGTTAACAATGCGGGTTTTGCCACACACGGTCTGTTTGAGCAAGTCTCCGGCGAACGCCAGCATGAAGAAGTGATGCTCAATGTCGCTGCTGTAGTGGATATGACTCATTTATTCCTTCCGGGGATGCTCCAAAAAGGGGCGGGTGCTGTTATCAATGTTTCCTCTACCGCAGGCTTTCAGCCGCTGCCTTATATGGCCGTCTACGGGGCAACTAAAGCTTTTGTCTTGTCCTTTACCGATGCCCTTTGGTGGGAGAATCGTGACCGTGGCGTTCAATTCTTTGCTCTGTGCCCGGGCTCAACAGAAACGAATTTCTTCAATGTCGTTGGCACGGAGGATGCCTCTGTCGGCGCAAAAGACTCGCCGGAGCGTGTAGTGGCAGTCACACTCCGCGCTATGAAAAAAGGGAAACAGTACGTTGTTCCGGGATTCCAGAATTATCTGGGCGCCCAGATTTCCCGTTTTATGACCCGCAGACAAAGTCTGCGGCTGGTTGGGGGCATGCTTCGTCCCCGCAAACAATAAGGAGGATTAATAATGTCAACAGAACAAAAACAACGTAAACGATCCACTGGTCAACAAATTCGCAGATGGAGTTTCGCTCTGCTTGGGGTAATTGTGCTGGGAATTGCTGTTTTTCTGCTGATACCTGCCCCGGTAGAACCTGCTGTATGGTCTGCACCTGCCGCTCCTTCTTTTGAGAGGGATGGTCCCTGGAAAGAAAACAGCAAACTCAGCTCGGCAGAACTGGTTACAGACCGCGCCAAGTTCCCGGAATTTATTACTTTTGATTCAAAAGGACAGCTGTATACGGGAGACTCCGACGGCAAAATTTACAGAGTGGCCTTTGACGCGGAGGGCAAGGCGCAGCCAGCTGAAGTGTTCGCCGATACCCATGGAACACCTAACGGACTGAAATTCGACGCGGCGGGGAATCTGATTGTGACAGATATTCAAAAAGGGCTGCTGTCGATTGACCCGGATGGAAATATTGAAGTACTAACCACAGAAGTAGAGGGAGGGCCCATCTACCTGGCGAACGAACTGGACATCGCGCAGGACGGATCGATCTATTTCTCGGATACCTCTAACTACGGCAAGGTCATGTTCAAAGAAATTGCCGAGAACAAACCGCATGGACGATTGCTGAAATATGATCCGCAGACCAAGCAGACGACCGTTTTACTTCGGGATTTATATTTTGCCAATGGGGTAGCCTTATCTGCTGAAGAAGATTTCGTGCTCGTGGCCGAGTCGTATCATTATCAGCTGACCCGATACTGGCTGAAGGGGGCCAAGCAGGGCACCTCGGATATTTTTGCAGACAATATTGCTGGGTTCCCGGACAACATCACACGTGATGCGCAGGGTCATTTCTGGGTAGGGATATTCACAACCCGTTTGCCTTTTGCCGATTACATGCACAGTCATCCCTGGTTAGCGGCTACAATGTCCAAAGTTCCACAATCCTTGTTAAATGGGGCAAGTGCGCCGGTGAAACATGGACTGGTCGCGGAATATGGACCCGAAGGAGAACTTGTGAATAGCTGGCATGATCCTGAAGGAACCTTGTATGGCATCACCACTGCCGTAAGCCAAGGGGGATATTTATATCTCGGAACCGCACCGGGAGGTAGCCAAGGTGTTCATCGGGTGCTTATGAATCCGTAAGGTAGTGTTAATGTTAATGTTATATTCAACCGCCCCACTGCCACTTTAAGGCATCCCAAACAGCAGCTCACTCCTACAGGAGGGGCTGCTGTTTGGATTAGAGGCATCTCCTTCCTAACCTCCAAACGCTACGCACGTGGACGATACGCTACAGCATCCAGCTGCACCTTCAGCCCGTCCGGCCCGCCGGCATGCGCGAACTCCGTGGAGATCGTTTTCCGGGCAGGGTACTTGCCTTGAAATCTGCGCTTGAACACCGTCTCCATCACCGGAATCTCCCACACATCCCGCAGCAAAACATCCAGCTTCACCACATCCGCAAGCGCCAGCCCCACCTGCTGCAACCGGCCGCTCATATCATTCAGCGCACCTTCCACCTGCTCCTCCACCGTTCCCCCCACATTGCCCACACAGAAGCTGAGGAAAATAAAATCCCCCGCCTCCACGAATCCGGAATACGCATACTCCTCATTCACATCATGTCTAACGATCTCACTCATATCTGTCGACCCCCTATCCTTTAAGATAAGTTCATTATAGGGGGAGAAATCGGACAGCTGTGTGTCGTGGTTTGGGAGGGGAATAATTTGTAATTAAAAAGCGCATACCGAATGATTTTCGATACACGCTTTGTTTTGCTTGAAAAATAGAAAAACAAACTATGTAGAAGAATTGCCCTTTAAAATTTCTCTCAATACATTTTTGGCTAACCGAACCTTATCACTGTTGGACTCACGAAGCATGTCTACAATTTCTTGAATATTATTTTCATGTTCAGTAAACTCTATTTCCTCATCTATATAAGCAAAGAGCTGAATCAGATTAACGTCCAGGGTCTCAGCAATTTTGGACAAATTCATTAGCGATACATTCTTTTCGCCACGTTCAATTTGCCCAATGTATGAAAAATGAAATCCACCTTTCTCCCCAAGCGATTCCTGTGAGAATCCTTTTTCCTTCCGAAGAATGCGTATTCTCGCTCCCACAAGCTTGAGTATTTCTTTGTCTTTCACGGCGTCCACCTCTCTATGTCAAAAGTGTAGACAACTTTCATCAAGGTAAACACCAAACAAAGAATATCATTGTAAATATTAATACTTATAGATATTATTATGATACGTAATACTTATCCTAAATTCCCACTAGGAGGAACAGCTTTGGGAGACGAATTACAGCAAAAAATTATGGATTACCACGAACTTGCTCAGTATCATATGAAGTTAGCGTATATTATGTATAATCACAAACAATTCCAAACCGCTCTTGTACTCTGTAATTGGGCATTAACATCCATGACCCGTGCCTTGTACATCCACCAAAACAGAAAGAATACTACCTTTAAACTGTCATTAACTGAACTGCTGCTGTTGATACATACAGACTTTAATCCAGGATTGGATATAGTGATTTTTATTGGTAAGATGAACTATATCTTGTGTGAAGAAGAGGCTAAACTTGTGAAAATAGAACAGAATGATATGGATCGGTTACTTCGAAAAACCGATGAAGTACTACGAAACTTGTCTGTACGAATAATCAACAATACTACAGAGCTTCTGTAGCAAGGATTATGACATTGACAGAGGCCGATGATATAAAAAAGGGCCAAGCAATGGCTATTGGTGCCCTGCTTGGCCTATCGAATTTATTTACTATTTCTCCCCCTGTATTTCAAAAAATTTATCCAGTGCCATAGCATTTTGCCCTACAGTAGTCATCTGGCCATCGGTGCCGATAAAGCCGTAAGTTGCTTCCATGACCGGAAGCATGAGGTGGTAGAAAGCGAGACGGCCAGTTATAGAAGGCGCTTTTCCATCTTGTTCTACAATTTTATAAGGTAAAAAGAATAGGCTGTTGGAAGCTTTCGTCCGGTAATCGAACTTAGCCCTCCAAACTAATTCACTGTGATTACCTGACACTTTATAATAATCAATCCCATTCCCGCCTTGAATAAAAAAGGAATCCGATTTTCCTTCCGGGAAGTAGTAGTCCTGATTCTGGGTGTCATTGGTTATATTGAAATTTTTCAAGAGACTTACCCGCGGGAATTGAACAGCCGCCGTACGTGCCTCTGCCAAATTTGCGGAAGCACGCTGTGCAGTTAAAGCATCGCTTGCTTTCGCTACATAGACACTGCGGGTTTTGGCATTCCACACCACTTCCGCACCGGCTGATGCGGCAATAAACCGCAGCGGCACCATGACATGCCCCTTTTCTAAAGAGGATGCCACCGTCAGTGCAACTTGTTCTGATCCGACGGTCGCCGTCTTTTGTCCCGCGACTAATGTTATGGTTTCACCATCACGGACAATCGTTATGGTCTTCGTTGTATTCTCCCACGTTACTGAAATCCCCGGAATTTTCTGCACCACATTCAACGGAACAATAGTTGTTCCTTGTTTGATATAAGGTGCTACGTCTGTAGGTACAGTAACATCATTAACAATGACATCAATTTTATCCGGTGCAGCCATCGCTGTTCCAGAAGCTAGAACAAACACCAGAAGTAAAAGCAGCCCTGCTCTAAGAAATTTACTCATTATTGATTATTCCTCCCTCATCAAAATTTGAATAATTTGTATATTCTATAGATAATAGACGCATTAAACAATAATTAGTTCCTTAAAAAACGATATCCCAAAAAGAAGCCCTTTAGATGAGGGCTTCTTTAATAATTCTCCCCGCGGTAATAACGCTCAAGCTTGTGCTCCAAGTGAACGAGCTGGGCTTTTTTCTTGTCGATATCGTCCAAAAGGGCTTGCTTCTGGTCCTGGATGAGCTTGATCCTCTCCGGCAAGGTGGACGTTCCGGCTTTGACCATGTCGTAGTACTTCTTAATCTCCTCTACACTCATTCCGGTTTCGCGCAGACATCTAAGAAAGATCAGCCAATTAATCTCGTCATCGGTATACAGCCGATTGTTCTGTTCGTTGCGGACAACAGGATCGAGCAAACCCTTTCGTTCATAAAAGCGGATTGCCCCTATGTTAAGCCCTACTTTTGCGGCGACTTGTCCTATCGTAAAAATCTTAATCACTTCCTGACATTTAGTGTTGACCTACACTTAGTGTAGCATAGTAAGCTACGAATTGTTGATAGACACTATTCCGCAGAAAGAAGGATAACCATGAGAAAAATTGCTTTGGTAACAGGTGCCAACAAAGGGATTGGCTTGGAGATCGCAAGACAGCTTGGTGAAGCGGGCTGGAAGGTAGTGCTTGGCGCACGCAGCATCGAACGGGGGGAAGCGGCAGTTGCTGAATTAACCAGCCAAGGACTGGACGTGGAGTTTCTGCAGATTGACATGACGAATCTGGAGAGCATTGAACAGGCCGCCGGTACCATTCAGAGCAACTACTCTGATGTCACACTTCTAATTAACAATGCCGGCATGCCGGGGGCTTTCTCCAGCTCATTCAGCAATACAGAGGAGGGGCATCTGCGGGACGCTTTTGAAGTGAATTTCTTCGGGACCTTCCGCTTGAACCAGCGTCTCTTTCCATTAATCACGAAAAATGAAGGAACGATTGTCAACGTCTCCACCGATATGGCGTCCCTTCATTTCATGCAAAACTCCGAATACGCGCTGAATGCGTTCGACTACAATTCCTCCAAAACGGCAAACAATGCGATGACGGTCGCGATGGCCATAGAACTAAAGAAAAGCAAAGCCCAAGTATTCTCAGTAACCCCCGGCTTTACGAAGACGGACTTAAACGGCAATGCAGAAGGCGGACAGTCCAAAGAAGCCGGGGCAGCTATTATTGTGGGCTACGCTACGGATGGTAAACGCCACAACGGAGAATTTTTGGATATGAACGGGCTTTACGCGTGGTAAAATAGGACTGCCGCAACCGGCTCCTGCATCTGCATTACAGAGTTGCTTAAAAAACCGGGGAAGCCTGTGCCTCCCCGGTTTGTATTCCTGCGCCAGCTGCAGGATTTATTCCTGTTTCCGCTTAACGCTCCCATAGCTACTCCCGATCCAGCGGCTGCTGCAGCCCGTCCTCGTAGAAATCGAACACAAGCTGCTGCTGCGTGCCTTTTACCGCATAGAATACGTCTGCCAGCGTCTTCCCCTTCTGCTTCTTTGCCAGTTCCGTCTCCAGCCACTCCCGGGTAAGGCCGTACTGCTTGAAATTGTCCTCCACCAGCTTGCCATCCATAATCAGCTCCACCGGAAAAGCCTGCGATTTCAGCGCCAGCCCCAGATCCTGCTTCGTGACGGACTGGTACGCTGCCTTCTTCATAACAGAGACCTGTCCGTTATCCTCCAGCACGGCATAATCAACCTCTTCGAGATTAAAAATGTCCTTCTTCCTCAGCGCCTGGTCCAGCGAATCCAGGGTATAGCGGATCTTCCGCATGTTGGCTTCCATGATCTTGCCTTCCTCGATCAGGACCGTGGGAGAACCGGAAATCCAGCTGCGCAGGCGGCGGCTTTTGAGGGCAATGAAGGAGAGCAGGAATGAGGTAGCCGTTATAACAACAATGGACAGGACAAGATAGGTGAATTTCAGACTGACATTGAACGCCAGATTGGCCGCCAGGGAACCGAGCGTAATACTGATCACGAAATCGTTGGACGTCATATTGGAAAGGGTCTGCTTGCCCAGTATTCTGGGGATCAGCAGCAGCAGGCCCACCGATAGAATAGTTCTCATCAGAATCTCTGCATAGTTCATCTTCCAGCCTCCTCCCCCCCATTATTTCCAAACGGGTTCAAAAGAAACGGTGGGCCAGGAATCAAGAATTATGATACGATTTCCATTACATGTTTGGCGAAATCAGGTTTGAAATGTTGTTCAATGACCGTCTCATTGCCTGCGCCACCCCCATGCTGTACCTCTAACAAACCCTTTTCAACCTTCAATTCTGTTTTTGGCAAAAAATCGTATTGATCAAAAGCGCCCTCCCGGGTCACGAACTGCAATAGAAAAGCTCCTTCTTCCGATACATCGACCAGGTAAAAAGAAATCCCATGGCAATCTTTATAATTCGGTGTAATCACGAAGACATCATGCCCAGGGAATGCCAGTTTTTTTAATGGAATGGTCTCATTCCGGGGCTGAATAAAACCGGTCAATGAGGGAAGCTCCATCTCCGTTACTCTATTAGCCGTATCTGTGAACTGTACTTTGTAAGTACCGCTAGTCTTATAATCTTTTGCGGTACCATAGCAGCTAGGGGCTCCCAATTGTTCAACGTTTTCCTGGACACTGGACCGGATCTCCAATTTTCCGAATTCCGATTCTCCGGCTGCTCTTACTTTTGGATTGGCTATTGGAGCAGGAGAAGGGCTTGAAGAGCTCACTGCCATTGCCGCAGTATGCGGGGCAGTGCTGACGCCATTTGCAGGCTCTCCGGCCTTCGTGCATGCCGACACAACAATAAGTAAAAACATTCCTATAACAACGTGCATAAAACGTTTTAACATAATTTTTCACCCTAGACAAATATATCATTTTTTCCATTTAATGTACAACAATAGAAAAAGAAGCGGGAGGTTGTCCCACTTCCTTTAGAAAATTACAGCTTTTTAATAGCTTCTGTTCTGGGAACACTCTATCCCCTAGAATGAAATATTGGTGAATTTATAGAGGCCCGGATCACTGCTTTGAATATAATTGTATCCATTTATACAAGTATTATTGGTGCCGTTGATTGTAGTGTACAAACCGCTATATCCTGCAGTTGCCCATATTCTTTTTGTAGAAGGCGAATTTTCGGCATATGTGCTGTTGGCACAATATGAGGAACTGGTCGTATTATCCGCATCATACCCCGCTGAAAGTGCATTACATGCTTTGGTAAGTCCTGCAGCTGTCGCAATACCACCATGTGAATACGCCGATTGAACACAAGGATAACCTGCTATAAGCAGATGGGCATATGCGGTAACACCTTCAATAAGATTGTCAAACTTATATCGTTTTCCGGGGGTTGATACCCCAGGAATAATAGAACCGCTGTAACCGCAGGTTGAATCCATATTGCCGGGGTTGTTCCGGGCAGCAAATTCAGTCAAGCTCCAACCCATTTCAAATCCCCATTGTCCGAGCACGATGCTGATTGGCAAAGCTCCGTAATAGGGGCTCAAATAAGATTGATAGGAGACCCATTTGGCAAGATCCAGCACTGCAAAGTTGTGTGTGAATGTATCGGTGTAGGGTACAGTTCCCGTTACAAAGGCATTTATATTCGATGCGCAAGGCATTCTAATTCCTCCTATTATTTTAATTATTCTTCCGGAAGGTAATATATTTATATGTGGCTCTATCTTGTTTGCTATTAAAATCATGAATCCGGCCAAAAAGATAATTAGAATCCCTACACAACAAAAAGAGGCTCTCCCAGCCAACATCTTGGCTTTTGGGATAGCCCCCTTATATATACTCTTGGCTATTGAACCGACTGCAAATGCTCTTCGAGGCGATCCCAAGTTTCGGTAATGCCTTGCTCCATGCCCATATCCAATACCGTTTTGAGTGCATCGGCGGAGTCATATGCCGACCGGCTTACCAGCTTGGTTTTGCCATCGTACTCTTCGAACAGCATCGTGACCAGTGTGGACGGCATACCTTCGGCTTCATTACCTTCCGCATCCGAGAAGTAATCGGTGTAGACGACTTTCTCCCCGTCAACAATTTCATGGTAGACCGCTTTGCCCCAGGACTCCATTCCGTAGAAATCCCCCTGCTTCTCGTCAACACACTTCATACAGTAATGCCAAATGCCGCCCGGACGAAAATCAACGGTGCACACGGGAACAATCCAGCCGCGCGGGCCCCACCATTGCTTCAAATGCTCCGCCTCGGAAAATACTTTGAATACAAGCTCACGGGGTGCATCGAATACACGTTCAAGAACCAGCTCCTGGCCTTCTACTCTGGAAATCATTTTGGACATTTCAATTCCCTCCTGTAAGTCGTTCATTGTCACTCCTTGTCTTTGGATTGCAGGTGCCGCAGGTATTCATCCAGATTCTCAAAGCGTTCATTCCAAATCTTCCGGTAGGCTTCAAGCCATGCATCCAGTGCCTGCAGCGGTTCCGTCCGCAGCCTGTAATTCCTCCGGTTAGCTGCTGCCTCCACCTCAACCAGTCCGGCCTCCAGCAGGACGCGCAGATGCTTCGAGGCCTGAGGCTGGCGGAGCCCAAGTTGTTCGGCAATCTCGCCTACACTCAGAGGTCCGTTCTTCAGCATTTCTACCATCCGCAAGCGGGTCGGTTCGGCTAGCGCGCTAAATGTCGTTGTGTCCATGATTCTGATGTTCCTTTAGTGAAGCATTATATTATGGTTTGGTTTGGGTACACCAGTAATATACCTCAACAGGAATATTCCTGTCAAGGAATGTTTAAAGTTAATCCCAGAATTTTAATTACTCTAAAGAACAGCTGTAGGAGTTGAACTGGAGAATTTGAAAGCTTGGGGAATACATTGAAGCTCATCAGGAACGAAAGCTAAGTGGAAAAAGGAAAACTAATCTGCTGAAATCCTTGCTATATAAGGCTTTAGTTGGATTTTGTACACCTAATTCATGCCTATTCGTCCCTAAGGACCACTTTCAGCGGAATTAGTGGTATTTTTTCCAACATAGGAATTTCGATAAGCAAGGTAAGTTCGATTAGTGAACCTTTTTCCCACTAAGGATGATTGCTCTATTCATAAATTCTCTTGTAACCTTTATATTTCATTTGAGAAAGGCTTTGCAGGAACATTAGAGTTTGATGAGAACACTTAAGCTGGTGATGCAGCCGCAGGGGATTTATAATAACAGAAACATTGAAATTCTGTTCATAGAGAGTAAAGAGAGGGACGGATTACATGCTCATCCTCCAAATCACGTGGTTGCTCGCACTTGCCGTTCTCCTGTCTGTGATGTGGATCGTCGTAGACACCTGGAGAAACGGGATCTCCCCGATGCCCGCCTCGAAGGCTGTACGGCTGGCCGTTGCCGGGGAGGTGAACCGGATTCCCGGCTATGGCACGATTGTCGAAGCGGGGTCCGGCTGGGGCACATTGGGGCTGGACATCGTCCGGCATTGTCCGGGCAAAAGACTGACCGGCATTGAGAATTCATGCCTCCCTTTGTGGGGCTCGCAGCTGCTGGCGCTGATTGCTGCGCGGCTTCCACATTCAGGGAACAGCCAGGAACCGCTTCAAGGCCGGCTCCGCTTCATCCGGGGCGATCTCTACCGCTGCTCCTATGCCGATGCCGATATGGTCCTTTGCTATTTGTTCCCCGGTGCCATGGAACGGCTGGCGGTTAAGTTCAGACAGGAGCTTCCCCCCGGGGCGGTGGTAATCAGTGTTTTTTTCGCCCTGCCGGATATGCAGCCAGTCCGCACAGTCACCTGCAGAGATACGCTGCGGACCAAACTGTATGTGTATTCTTTTTAAAAATAAAACAAACGCCATGATTTTGTTCTTATCCCATCTTTATTCCATCACGGCATAGGAGGATTCCCATGATCGACAAGTCCATTACCGAAGGCGTCATCCGCACCCGCACCAAACTGCGCAAGGATCTGCTAATCTCCATCTTTGATGAATTCGACGGCAGCATTATGGGGCTCAGCCCGGAGAAACGGGCGGAGAAATATCTGAAAATGTCGCAGAACGCTTTTTCCTTTTACCGGGGCAGCGCGTACTTATTCTATTTCGATACAACCCGCCAGTACTTCCCCTACCACACCGCAGAGGACCGGCCTACCTGGATTCAGGGGGATTTGCACTTCGAGAACTTCGGCGCGATCCGAAGCAGTGACGGGGAGATCGTCTATGACGTCAATGATTTTGATGAGGGGTATGTGGGCTCTTATCTCTACGATCTTCTGCGCATGGCGGGCAGTATCGCCCTGGTAGGCAGACAGCTCGGGTACGGTGAAGCTGAACAGCTAAGCTGTATTGAGCGCTTCGTACAGGCCTATGCCAGACAGATCCGCCGGTTCGCGCAGGGCAAGGACAACCCGGCCACTTATGTGATGGATGAGGGAATGGCCAAAGGCCCGGTGAAAAAGCTCCTCCGCAAGCTGGAGAAACGCAGACAGGCACATTTTCTGGAGAAGGTTACGGCTCAAATGCAGACTGGCCGGGTGTTTCTGGAGAATTCCGAGCTGGCTGTCCCGGGGCATGCCGAACAGACCCTCCTGGAGAGCGCCTGGGCATTCTATATGCAGACCATCACTTCCCGCAGCCATGACGAGAATCACTACCGGATGAAGGACATTGCCGTCAAACATGGTTCGGGGACCGCCTCCATTGGGCTGGACCGCTATTACATCCTCATTGAGGGTGGGCAGGAGCAAGAGGATACCGACGATACTGTTCTTGAGGTAAAAGAGGTCCGGGTACCGGTGCCGGCCTATTTCATGCCCTATTCCGAATCCTTCTGGCAGTATTTTGCACATCAGGGAAAGCGGGTAACAGCGACACAGCAGGCCATGCACCACAAGGCCGATCCATATCTGGGCTTTCTTACGCTGGAGGGAAGACACTTTTATGTAAGAGAACGTTCGCCCTATAAAAAAAGACTGAAGCTGAAAGACATCACCAGTCCAGAGGATATGAACCGGGTGCTTGAGGCGATGGGCTGCCTAACCGCCAAAATGCATGCCAGGGCCGATATAGATGTAGACCAGGGAGTTCTTCCTTATCATAGCGAGGAGGAAATCGCCAAGGCCATGGGGCAGGACCCGGATGCTTTTGCCCGTTACCTCTCCAGGTGGGCTTACGGGTATGCCAATCAGGTGGAGAAGGATTTTAGTGTGTTCACGGAATGGGTAAGCAGAAATGACAGTACCGTCCTTGCATAAGGACGGTACTGTTTCAGCGGGGACAAGACAGCTATTAGTTGACCAAAGCCCGGCCAGCGGAGAATAGTCAGTCCAGCTCAGCGCGGGAGAAAAGGTCCCGGATCAGGGCTTCATCTTCGCAGGCTTTTTTGAACCCGGCAGCGAAATGAAGAATAGCTTCCCTGTTGCCGGAGTATGCGCAGAACATATCGGCTTCCGGATCAAAATGGACAGCCTCTGCCAGCTCCGGCATTTGCTCCTCCAGGAAAACTGCCGCCAGGGAAGCCCAGTCGTACCCGTTGCCTTCAAAACCTTCGTCTGCCCGGGTGTCGAACAGCTCCGCCAAGTAGGTGCCCGCATTCAGAAGGACGGACATGCCGCCATTATCCTGCTCCACCAGGATGAACGGGGCTACACTTCCGGATGCGGGCACGGCTGCATTCCTCAGCTTGTGCAGCAGTTCCTCTCTGGCCTCATCCGTGAAGGCAAGCGCGCCACCGCGTTCAACAATCTTTCCCTGCCGCACCTGTTCATCCAGCCAATCGGAAATGAACGCTGGCGCATAGCCGCCGGTTCCGAATTCACCGCCGAATGCAATCATTTTGGAGTAGACCTCCAGGTATTCGGCACGGTTCGTAGCCGGGTAAGCTTTGGTGTATAGCCAGAACTGCAAATCATACATCAAGGTAGACCGCTCATCGGCATGAAGAGAAAAATGCCCTTTTTCTTCAACAATGGCTGTACAGATCGTACGGATGATCCCCTCGATGTTCTCTATCTCCGTGACATTTGCGCACAGCTCCGCAAGCAGAGGAGAAAAAGCGCCCTGAGCCACTTTTCGCAGATCATCCTCCTTGTCCTCCTCGGACGTATCAAAGACCTCTTCGTTCACAAGTCCCCGCACAAAGCTCTCGAAATCTTTGGCCAGAAAGGTAATCTCATAATCCGCTTCCTGGTCCACGTGGATCACTGCCGGTTCCCCGTCCCTGCCACAAGCCCGGTAATCCAGCATGATCACATCATGACCTGCAGACGGGCAGTCTCCGAACACTACGCCAATATCGGGATAACCCCACTCTTCAATCATGAAGCGGCTGCCTAATTCTCCACACAGGGAATAGGTCTTTTCCCGTCCAATGCCCATAATTCCCGTAATGGCCACATGGTCTTCTGCCCAAGAGGTCGCTTCCTCCGTAGGGAAACAGGTGTCACGGGGAACGCCCCCGTTATGCTGCTTCATCATCTCAATATAAAAAGCCGGCAGCTTATACCCCAGCTCCTGCTCCACAGAGGCAATCAGCTCGTCCGTAGGCGGCTCGGACACATACGAGCTCAGCGCGTAGCCGCTATCCTCCCAGAAGTCTGCGAACTCCCGGGGATTAAAGCGCCCGCCGCCGGAATGTCCTCTACCGCTGGACTGTACAGCCGCAAAACGGCGCTGTTCCCGCGCCTCCCGCCCAGCCGCCCGCCGGCTCCAGTCGAGCAGCTGAAGAACTGCCTCATCTCCAGGCTCCAGCTCATCCGCAAGCTCAAATTCGCGGACTGCCTGATCGTATTGCTTCAGATAGTAATAGGCATACCCCACCCGGTAGTGCCAGATGGGGTCCTTCTCTCCTTGCTCCGCAATGCTCAGCAGCTGCTCCAGCGCTTCGCTGTAGCGGTCCAGATTGTTCAGTGCCCTGCCAAGCTGGCCAATGAGCACATAATCTCTGTCCGGTTCGGGAATGTCCATAATGACTTCTACGATTTTGGCAAATTCATCTTCTTCATGCCACCGCGCCAACTGATCCAGCAAATTTTCTTCCACTATGTATTATCCTCCTTAAGCATTTATACTTTATTCCCCCCTAAGGGGAGGAGTTAAACATTTCCATTCGGGCAGGTCCGCTCATTGCTTTGTAAAAGCGCCTGCTTCCTGAACTCTCTTCGTACAAGCCGGCTTCGGAAGCATACCTTTTGTTTACTATTCGAGCAGGTTTACGTTTGCTCCTTCCAGCGGAGGAATAAGATATTTATGCTCAATGGGCGATGACATCACAATAAGAATCGTATAGTTCCCGTATTTATCGCATTCATTGCCGAACTGCTCCAAGGCTTGTGTGGAATCGGTCATTACTTTTAACAGGTAGTTGTGCTCTCCACTGATCCGGTAACATTCAACGACCTCCGGAGACGAGCGGCAGAAATCCATGAAGGCGGTACATTCCCTGGAGTGGAACAGCATATAGGCGGCCGCATGTTTTCCAATCTTTTCGGGCGAGATTATAGTACGATACCCGCTGATCACCCCGTTTTCCTCCATACGTCTAACCCTTTCCGTCACTGCCGGTTGTGATAGGCCTACACATTTCCCGAGTTCCGTCATAGATATTCTCGCTTGGCTCTGAAGATGAAATAGAATCTGCTTATCTGTATGGTCCATCCCATTCAACTCCTTTAATTTTAAGGAACTCTCTACAAACCACCTTGTTTTTAACCGCCAAACAGCTGTTATAGCTTTGTTGCCTTATGTAAGCCGGTTAACTAATTTTATATAATATACTTACAATAGTAAAGCGATTGCTGCTTTAACTATAATGAAAGGATGATCCCTGTTGAGTATACTGTATTCAAACATGATTAACCCAGACCGCCTCCCGGAACGCATTGATAAAGTAATTGAGCAGACGCTTGCCGACAAGCGCCTGGCGGGCGCTGTCATCAAGGTGGCAGTAGACGGGAAGCTCATATATAGCCGGGCTGCCGGCTTTGCCAATCGCGAACTGAACCAGTCCATGCGGGAGGATGCCTTATTCCGGCTCGCATCGGTTTCCAAACCCATTACCTCGACAGCTGCTCTGGTACTAGTGGCCCAAGGCCGCTTGCAGCTTGATGACCGGGTGGACCGCTGGCTGCCGGAGTTTCAGCCACGTCTGAAGAACGGCGGGCGCACGGCAATCACGATCCGCCACTTAATGACGCACACCGCTGGTCTGACCTACCGTTTCTTTCAGGAAGAGGGCGGCTCCTATGAGCAGGCCGGGGTATCCGATGGCATGGATCAGCCCGGCATCACGCTGGATGAGAACCTGCGGCGGATCGCCTCAGCCCCGCTGCTCTATACGCCGGGCACCCAGTGGAGATATTCTATCGCAACAGATGTGCTGGGGGCTGTGATCGCAAGGGTTGCCGGGACCACGCTCAGCGAAGCCATAGATGCACTCGTGACCGGGCCACTCGGCATGAAGGACACCGGCTTCCTTGCAGTGGACCCGCAGCGTCTGGCCACCGCTTACGCCGATGACGTTCCCGGTCTGCGGCCTTTGCACAATCCGGACAGCCTTGCTTTTATGGAGGGTACAGCAGGCTTCCGGCTTTCCCCTGGACGGGCGCTCGACCCTGCCGCCTATCCTTCCGGAGGAGCCGGTATGGTCGGCAGTACTGGAGATTTTCTGCAGCTGCTGGAAACCTTGCGCAAGGGAGGAGCGCCTCTGCTGCCGGAATCTCTGGTCCGCGAAATGACCACCAATCAGATTGGGGATCTGCACATGCCCTTCTGGCCAGGACGAGGTTTTGGCCTGGGGATGACGGTGCTGAAAGACCCTATTGCAGCAGACACTGCGGAATCGCCTGACACATGGCGCATGGGGGGCACCTATGGTCATTCGTGGTTCGTCGATCCCGAACAGCGGCTAAGCGTAGCAGCCTTCACCAACACCGCATTGGAGGGTATGTCGGGCCCGTTTACCATTGACCTTTGCAACGCCGTCTACGGCAGATTAAACAAATAAAAACTATATTAGAGAGGTGTACAAAATGAGCAGCACCACAGCTTCCGCCTCCCCGCCGGTCCCCAGCACTCCAGCTTTCGGGCGGCTCCCTTGGGGGAGCTTGCTCGCCCTTGCCATGACTGGCTTCATCTGTATTCTTACCGAAACAGTCCCCGCGGGTTTATTGCTCCAGATCACTCATGGGCTTGGAGTGACGGAGGCCATGGCGGGTCAACTTGTTACCTTATACGCGCTTGGCTCACTGTTAGCAGCTATTCCATTAACCTCTGCGACGCGCGGTTGGCGGCGGAAACCTCTGCTTCTGCTGTGTATCCTTGGTTTTCTCGTCTTCAACACCGTTACCGCATATTCTTCTAACTATACGCTGACGCTGGCAGCGCGCTTCTTCGCGGCGTATTTGCCGGTGTCCTATGGGGAATGTCCGCAGGTTATACCCGGCGCATGGTGCCGGAGCCGCTGAAGGGACGCGCAATGGCCGTTGCAATGGTAGGAACCCCTCTTGCTCTGGCGTTCGGCGTTCCTGCCGGAACCTTGTTCGGTGACCTTGCCGGCTGGCGCAATGTCTTCGGAATCTTGTCGCTGTTCGCGCTGCTGCTGGCCGTCTGGGTGGTTTGGAAGCTGCCGGACTATCCGGGGGAAGATGCAGTCAAGCGGCTCCCTCTGCACAAGGTCTTCACTACCCCGGGGGTTCGCCCGGTGCTGTTTGTCGTGCTGGCCTGGGTACTGGCACATAATATCCTTTATACCTATATTGCACCTTATCTCACCCAGACGGGACTTGCTGGGCGCGTGGACTTGGTGCTGCTTATTTTCGGGATTACAGCGCTGCTTGGCATCTGGCTGATCGGTGTATGGATCGACCGCCATCTGCGGCCGCTGGTTCTGGTCAGCCTGGCTGCGTTTGCCTTGGCATCCGTCCTGCTTGGCCTAGTCAGCAACCAGCCAGGCGTGATCTATCTGGTGGCTGCAGTGTGGGGGCTAACATTCGGGGGAGCTGCGACTCTGCTGCAGACAGCAATTGCTATAGCTGGCCGTGAGAGTGCGGATGTAGCGCAGTCGATGCTGGTGACGGCGTGGAATCTGGCGATCGGCGGCGGCGGTGTGATCGGTGGTATTCTTCTCGAAACAACGGGAGTCCGCTCCTTCCCTTGGGCGTTATTTATTCTGCTGAGTCTTGCATTTCTAATCGTTTGGCGAAGAGAAGCACACGGATTTCCCGCGAAAAGGCTGTAGGATTTCCACCTCTTCCAAACCAGCCAGCCCCCATCTCGGATAGGGGCTGGCTGGTTTCATGCGCAGGAAACACTGAGCTGATCCAGCAAAAGTAAAAAGGCTCTAAACTGCTGCCCGGCCTCGGGCAGTATAGTTTAAAACCTCGTTCTCCTAATTCATTAAGGATAAACCGCCGCTATTCCTCTTGCTCTTCCGCGTCAGAGTCCTTATCTGCCGGGGCTTCAGCAGCCTCCTTGCGGCTCCATTCCAGAAACTGAATGGTATCTTCATCTTCGGGGTCCAGCTTGTGCGCAATCTCAAATTCCCGGATCGCATCCTGCAGCTCATCCAGATAATAATGGGCGTATCCCACACGGAAATGCCACAGCGGGTCCTTTTTACCCTTGTCCGCTGTCTTCATGAACCACTTCAGTGCCGACTTGTACCGTCCGAGATTGTTCAGCGCTCTCCCCAAATGGGTGGCCAGCTCATCATCAATCAATATCGTCGGCGTTTCTTTGATCCGGTCTACGATTTCCTGATATTTATCCTCCTCATGCCATTTATTTAATTGTGCGATAAGTTCTTCTCTCATTGCTTATGCCTCCCGGTTGGATTCCTGCAAAATTCTCTGCTTAAGAAATACTTTACCATTATTGGACGGGTGTCTGCCACAGAACGCTTAGGTAGGGATGGTGATTAGGAAGGTTGTCCCTTTCCCTTTTTCACTTTCCACTTCTATAATCCCTTTGACCTTATTGATAGCACTGTATGCCATCAGCATACCGAGACCTGTCCCTTCTTCTTTGGTGGAATAATACGGCTTGCCGAGGCGTGAGATTTCTTCCTTGGTCATACCGATACCAGTGTCCTGAATACTGATCACAATGTTTTGCTTTTTCTCTGAAATATCAATCGTGAGGGTGCCCCCGTCCTTTTCCTTCATCGCTTCAATCCCGTTTTTGTAGAGATTAATCAGGCATTGCTGGATCTGGTTTTTGTCATAGCTTTTGTGCAGGGTGTTGTTGAAATTGAATTGAACATCCACTTTATGAATGGTTGCGTAAGGCATGATGATGTTTTTGGTATACTCGGCTTCCGCTTTCATATTCGAACACACCATATTATCGGATTGCGGCTTGGCAAAAGAGAGGTAATCGCTGACGATCTTCTCCGCACGGTTCAGTTCCAGCAAGGATAATTCGACGTAGCCCTTTTCCTCCGGTGTAATCGTATTCGATTTATTCAGCAGCTGCAGGAAACCGCTGGTTACCGTAAGCGGATTCCGGATTTCATGCGATACGCTGGCGGCCAGCTCACTGACCACATTGAGGCGTTCAGACTGCAGAATCCGGTCACGGTTTTTAATATTGGTAATAATCTGCTCGATGAGAATCATAATAATGCTCATAACGGCACCATGCGTCAACAAGGCATAGACAGTGAGTCTCCAGAATTGCTGATCCAATTTGTCCGTCATCAGTCCCAGAATAATCAGGTACATACCCATGGTGAACGCAGCGATGACCACTGCCCACAGAATGCGGCGTTTGGAAGACAGCTTGATGAAGCGTTTGCTGAGGTATGGCACCAGCAGCAGTACCGCCGTTGAGAACAGGAAGGAGGGAAAGGTCCCCGCTCCCCCCAGATAGAACCGGTAAATGTTCATGATCGCGTATAATGGAAGCGCACTCCAATATCCGCCAAACAGTGCCACGAGAATAAACGGAATATACCGGAGGTCATAAATAAATCCCATTTCCAGCTTAATCGGCTTGGCAATACATAAAACCATCGTTACCGCGGACATGAAGACCAGAAGCTTGTTGTTGTACGGGTATGCTCTATTCTCAAAGAAAATCACCACGATTAAGACCGGAAACAACAAAAACAGGAAATTTAAAAGTAGGGTTTCAAACAATGGCTAACTTCCTCTCAGTTTGTCTTACCAGTATGTTATTTCTAATTATAAGGAAAGTTTAGACAACCCCCTATAACTATTTTATCGAAATTTTCTGCTATGTACTTCGATTATATACAGAAAAAACCAAAAGTTGGACAATTTTTTTAAAGCTGTTTATCTTTCGGGCTTTGGACCCCCTGGATTTTATTTGGTACGCATATGCACACTTAATGGCCTGCATAACACCGCTAACCTAAATGGCAGGACATTTGCCACTATTTTTTCGTACTTCTATTATAAAAGCAGTTTAATTGCTCACTATATGGTTTAATTACGATAAATGTCCTATGAAAAAAGGCCTACATAATTTAACTTTTATAATATCTACATAATGAAAGAGGTACACCGATGTTATACTTAGAACTCCTGAATATGGACTGGCTGCAGCTGGCTCTGGCCCTGTTGGCAAACTTGGCGGCCTGCACTCTCATTGTTTTCGGAACGGTTCCCTTCCGCACTCATGCCCAAGGCCTGCAGAGGCCCTTCACCCGGATGAAAATGATACTGCTGGGAACCGCCACCTTCAGCGCTTCCCATATTCTGATTCCTTTATCTATTAATCTGCCCCCGGCTCCGAAATATTACATACTGCATCTCCTGTTCACCATGGCCGGCTGCTGGGCTGCCACTTACTTCGGCACCTGGTATTCCAGCATGCCCCGAAGCTATACAGGCCGCTACTTCAGCATCAGCCTGGCCATTGCCGGCACCATTTTGGTGTTCGATTACCTGAATATCATCTTTCTGTTCCGTAATTATGTGGTCTGGAAGCCCGCCCTCATCCTCATGACGGCGGCTTCCGCGCTCAGCCTGTGTCTGGCCATCCTTCGTGTCCTGGTAATCTCGAACCGCAACCGTGAGTATCACCTTCATTCCAAGGCTACGGTTCCCGGCGTTGTCCTCTGTGCAGCAGGGCTGCTGTTAATTCCGCTGCTCTGCGCCTTCTCGGTACTTCCGTTCGGGAGCCCGGCTCCGGGAAGCTATCTGCACCTGATTCCCTACATTCTATCGCTGTTTATTAGCAGTGGCTTGTATATCATTCCGGATGCCTACAGAGACACCCGGCAGGAGCGCCAGAACCGCAGAATCATAGAGACAGAACAGCACTATATGTCGCTGTTTGAATACAACCCGGACAGTGTGCTGGCATTCGATGCCCAGGGGATCGTCACCGGGCTGAACCGCCAGGCCGAACAACTCGCCCGGCAGTTCGGCCTGGAGCTGGTCGGAAGGCATTTCTCGGATCTTTTTGAGGGGGAATACCATGCACTGGCCCAGCGCCATTACCGGCATGTTCTCCGCGGCAAGTCCAGCACCATCGAGCTGGAGCTGAGAAATCCCGCTGGCGATATGCTGACCTTCTGGCTCACCTCGCTGCCGATTGTGGTTGAAGCTGTGCCGGTAGGCATATACAGTATCATCAAAGACATTACCAAGAATAAAAAGGACCAGGAAACCATTCGCCATCTAGCTTATCATGATGAACTGACCGGGGTTGCGAACCGCCGCTCCTTCCACAATCTGCTGCTGGAACATACGGAGCATAACGGCATTCCCGCTTATCCTTTCACCCTGTTCTTCATTGACCTGGACCGCTTCAAGCGGATTAATGATCTATTTGGCCATGCCTTCGGCGACAAGGTCATCCAGCAGGCGGCCGGCAAGCTGAAGCGCTGTCTCCCCTCCTCCTGCAGCATCGCACGGATGGGCGGGGATGAATTCACAGTGCTGGTACCCCATTTGCGCTCACGGGCAGAGACGGAATCCCTCGCCGCCAGCATCGTGGAAGAATTTTCACATCCCTTTGAGGTAGGCAACCATTCGGTCAAACTGTCTGTTTCGGTAGGAATTGCCCGCTTTCCGGAGGATGGACTGGATGCCGACTCTCTGGTGAAGCACGCCGATACCGCGATGTACAGCGCCAAGGAGAACGGCAGTTCCCAGTACCAGTTCTATGATGCGGAACGCGATCAGACCAGTCTGGAGCGGATTATTCTGGAGAATGATCTGGAGCAGTCGCTGGACAATGACCAGATCAGGCTGTTCTACCAGCCCAAAATCGATATCCGCAGCGGTGAAATCGTTGGTCTTGAAGCGCTGGTGCGCTGGCAGCATCCGGTTCTGGGCATGATTCCTCCCCTGGAGTTCATTCCGCTGGCGGAGAAATCGGGATTCATTATTCCACTGGAGCAGTGGGTGCTCCGAACGGCTTGTACCCAGGTAAAAACCTGGGAACGGGAGGGCCGCCAGGTCGTTCCCGTGGCCGTGAATGTCTCGCAGATCCATCTGATGAAACCGGACATTTTCCAATCGATTATGAGTACAATCCATGAACTGGATTTCGATACCCAGCTGCTGGAGCTGGAGATCACAGAGAGTGCGATGATGCACAACGAAGAACATGTAATCAGCATCCTGAATGATCTCCGGAGAGCCGGAATTTCCGTATCCATGGATGACTTTGGGACAGGCTACAGCTCACTTAGCTATTTGCAGAGTCTTCCTATCGGCTGCCTGAAGATTGACCGGTCCTTTGTCCGCAAAATCACTACAGACACCGACAGCCGGGCTATTGCCGAGATGATTATCTCAATGGCCAAGCAGCTTGGGCTGACCATCGTCGCTGAAGGCGTGGAGACGGAAGAACAGGTTGCGCTGCTCAAGGAAATTCAGTGCTACAATGCTCAAGGCTTCTACTACAGCAAGCCGGTAAGCGCGGACGAGATCACCGGCATATATTTGTAGTGTGACTCTCATGATTTCCGGGTAAAAGACGTACAGGAACAGTATAGGGTCGACAGCGAGGTTACGGAGTACGGCGCATTCTATTTGCCCGCAGAGCTGGTCGCCCAAACCGCTGTACAGGTTCCCGGTCTTAGACAGCCTGAGCGCGTGGAGGAACGAAACGATTTCGAGAAGTGGACAAGCCTCCAGGATACGGACGTAGAAGCTCTCGATGAACAGTCGCTGCGGCGCGGCAGCAGTGCGGGTTGGTATTTTTTATTTTCTAACCATCACGCTCCCCGTCATTAAGCAGTTAATACATTAAAGAGCAAACCCAGATCATCAATGACCTGGGTTTCTTTGCGAAAAGGAAAATAAACTCAACCGGATTCAGATAATATTGCATGTATACATTGTCGTTCAATCTAAAGTAATTATTTACTAATTTACATATGTTCTCTTATATAACACTGGTATTGCCGCTGCTATGAAGATCATACCCATAAAAGCGGGTGCGGCATGACCAAGTGAAACATAGATTTGACCTCCAATGATAGGCCCGATCATTCTTGCTAAGGCCTGAATAGATTGGCTGCCTCCTTGAATCCTTCCTTGTTCACTGGAATCGGCAGACTTGGAGAGCATCCCGTTGAATGAAGGCCCAAAGATTGAATCACCAAAACCAAAAATAAACATTCCAGCGATAAAAAGAGGATAGAAGGAGAACAAAGCAGATAAGGCAATAAGACTGTAGCCTATAATCTCCGCAGCCATTCCAAGAACCGCTATTTGTTTATCACCAAGTTTTTTCAAAAGCTTTGGCATGATGAAACCTTGTGAGATGATGTCTTGGAAGCCCATAATTGAAAACATCAGTCCGATTAGTGCAGGCTTCCAACTGAAAGTATCCATTGTAAATTGTGAAAAAACGGCCTGTAAGGATCCGTTAGGTATCCAAAGTAGGAACGCTGAGACAAGCAGCCTTTGTAAGTTTTTCATAGAAAGTAAGTTTGCAAGCTGTGTAAATGGATTCAGTCTTACAAAGGCAATCTCCTTCAGTCTATGATTCTTGTCAAGGCTCTCACGCATAAAAAAGAATCCATAAACAACATTCAATAAAGTGATTATTGCTCCAAAATACATAGGTACAGCATAACCAAACTTCGCAAGTAATCCGCCCAGGGTGGGGCCAATGACGGTGCCTACACCTACAACCGCACTCACCCAGCCAAAGTATTTGGTTCTCTGTCCGGGAGGGATGACGTCTGCAAAATAGGCGAAGATGGTACTTATACTCCCGCCTGTTATACCTTCGATTATGCGCCCGGCAAATAGTACCCATAAAGCTCCTCCTATGCCAAAAACCAAGTACCCGCTTGCGGAACCCAAAAGGCATATCAAGAGCAATGGACGACGGCCATATTTGTCGCTCAAAGCTCCAAGTACGGGGGCCGCAAAAAACACGCAGAGTGCATAAACAGAGGTCAGCAGCGTAACAACTATAGCTTGTTCACCCGGACTGCTTGTATAAGGCTTCACTAAGAACGGGACGACAGGTGCTATGATACTGAAGCCTATTCCGCAAAGAAACACAGAGATAAGACCGAATATTAAAGCGTGTTTATCTATGGTCTGTTCTGTGCTCTCTTCATTGTGTGATCTAAATTTGAACATTTGAATCCTCCCCTACATAAGCCATCATTTTGTTTTCCTTGGAAACAAAATTATCGTATTATAACTTTGTTTCCTTGTCAACAAAATAACGGCAATAAAAAGGCAGCCTGCGCTCAATCGAGGCGGGCTGCCTGTGGTTTTAAAAGCAAAGTTTAATGATCCTTGGCGTAATTCAAACCTAAGTGATAGGCTTGGTTCAACAGCATTTCGTAATGACCGGGATGTGAATCCAGGGTCTCATATAAGAATTCAACCTTGGAATTGGAAACACCGCAATAATCTGCAATTCCCACATTCAGCAGATGAGTAATCATTTCATCATAGTTACGCTTTTTCATCTCATCCTTCGAAACGCCGGCCAAAGCAACCCACAAGACATGCTGATGATGAAGGTGATTCGAGCCGTACGCAAACCCATTGTTCCATACACGGTCAATATACCCCTTTAACATAGCCGGCAAATGCAACCACCAAAGCGGAAAAATAAATGCCAAAGCATCATGCTCCTTCATCCGTCTTATTTCCATTTCCACTTCAGGGGAAAAGGATTGCTCCGCAACTGACAAATCAGGTTCATCTGCTCCTTGTAAAACAGGATCAAAACCAATCCTGTGCAAATCCAATATCTCGTAGTCGTGGCCGGCATCGGCAAGACCTTGTACGAAACGGCCGGCCACCCCAAAGGTCAAGGAATCTTGTCTCGGGTGTGAAACAACGCTTAATACTTTCATGCTTGTATCTTCACTACCTTTCTTGAGCAGCTAATTTCTAGCCATAATCAATGGCTGATGCTATTATAAACAGTAGGAAATTGATCTGGAAGTACGCACTTTTAAGTTCTATAGGGTGATACAGGTGCCATAGGAACATGGAAGTACCCTAGGTACATTCCCCGGAAGCTGACCTGAGTAACGGATAACAATGGTGGGTTGTTCTAAGCAAACTTAGCCTTTTAATGGAGGATTAAGAGATGACTGAACAGACGAAACATCACGTTCAAAAGAAGTATCAAGTTGGAGTGGAAGCGGCTTTAGAAGTAATGGGAGGCAAATGGAAGCCTTTAATTATCTACCATTTGATGACAGGACGGAAACGAACGTCTGAGCTTCGCCGGTTAATACCCGGCATTACCCAAAAAATGCTGACCACTCAGCTCAGAGGCCTGGAAAAGGATGGGATCGTTGCGCGAAAAGTTTATAATGAGATCCCTCCTAAAGTGGAGTATGAGTTAACGCACTACGGCTGGGGATTAAAACCTGCGCTGGACCATCTATGCTATTGGGGAGAGGATCACCTGGAAAAGATTCATGGAGACAAATCCAAGGTTTTGGAAGAATTCCGGGGCTGAGCATATTTACTTTCAGTTCTGGACCTGCTTTAGTTTGTTTAATCCGACTTAATATCGATACCCTGTTTCTTTATTTCTTCATCCAAATGCCTGCTATACTTTTCCATGAAGTTAAGCATACTGTCTAATTGCTCCTCGGTTACATGCTCAAATACGGCTTTATCCCGCTCTTGAAACTCTTTGTGCAGTTCCTCATGGATTTTGTTAATAACTTCCCCTTGCTCAGTAAGCCTAAAATAGATTTCTTTCTTGTTATCCGGCTTCTGGTAGCTTTCGATCAAGCCTTTTTCTGTAAGCTTCTTAGTTATTTTACTTATGGCACCTCTAGTCATATACAAGGACTCCGCAAGTTTTGTCACGTTCGAGTCTACATTTCTTCCAATGGATTCGATGCAATGGACTTCAGAAGGCTTATAACCCTTAAGACTGACTTCCATCTTAGTCTTATTCAGCCAAGCCATCTTGTTAAATAAGTCCCTGAAATCCATTTTGACCTGTTCTTCTTTGTTCATGGCCTGTCCTCCCTCCCCGTTGGTGCATAACAATAATATAATAATTATCTGTAAAATGGAATTGACCTTGTTCCTGTGTATAACTTGGGTATGACCGAAAAAAACGGCTATGCCGTCCTTTTTTGGACAACTTAGCCGTTTGGTATCTCCGTCCGATTCGCAACCGTACCCACGCTAACCCGGGAATTCGTTTGAATGAAGTTTGCATTGTCCGACTATGCCCGGAACCCTTTCAAAAACTCAACGGCTAACCGGATGTCCGCCTCCGGGTTGCTGCCGACTTCGCGTTCAATTGTCAGGTACCCTTTGTAGCCGATATCGTTCAGCGCCTGAAGATAACCGTTCCAATCGACACTTCCTGCCCCTAGCGGCACCTCGCGGAACGCCAGGCCGTTCTCTGCCATTTCCGCGATCTTATCATGGTCCAGTGCGGGTGCTTCATAGCCGTATTGGCCGTATACATTACGCGGATCAATCTCTGCCAGCTTGATGCCATCCTTGGCATGGGTATGCACAATGTAGTCTTTCAGGGCATGAACGCCCTGTACCGGATCATCTCCGGTCACCATGACCATATTGGCCGGGTCAAAATTGACGGAAACCCCTTTTGAGCCCAGCCCATCCAGGAACATTTTTAAATGCGAGGCGGTTTCCGGGCCCGTCTCAATCGCGAAGTAAGCATTCATCTCATGCGCATACCGGCTGAGCTCTTCGCAGGCAACATGCATGGTTTCATAGATTTGGCTGTCCCGGTTCTGAGGAACAATACCAATATGGGTAGTCACAATATCCGTGCCCAGTTCTTTGGCCAGTTCCATAATGCGTTTAGACTTGTCGATTTTGGCCCGGTTCTGTGCAGGGTCCTGGAAGCCGTGGCCTCCCAGATCACCAACCAGGGCAGAGATTTCAAGCCCGAGTGAAGCAATATAATCCTTCCATTCGCGGCGGGCAGCCGGCGGGAGATTCGCCGGATCGAATTCACCCTGCACCGCATAAATCTGCACGCCATCTGCCCCTGCGTCTTTCGCCTTGCGCAAGCCCTCCTTCACTCCAACCTGAAAGCTGTCTACGATGACACCAATTTTATTTGTGATCACAGGTCTAGCCATAGCAGTAAACCTCCCTTGTACTGATTAGATTGCATTCCATGTGCGCTTGACATATTCCAGACCCAGCCTTGTTCCCTTGCGGCATTCTTCCATCCCTTCGAATTCAATGGAGATATAGCCGTCATACCCGCTTTCCTTCACCAGCTGGAGCACACGCGGCATATCTATGTCACCCTGGCCTACAATGGCACCCCTGAGCCAATTCCCGCCGGAGGACTGGAACCACCCTTCTCCCGGATGCCGGTCCTGCGGGCGGATATAGAAATCCTTGAGATGAACCATGGATGCCAGCTTGAGATTGCCGGCCACAGCGATTAGCGGGTTCTCATCGGCACACAGAAAGTTGCCAACGTCCAGTGTCGTGCGGAAATTGTCCCGGCCTACGGCATTTACCAGCGCCTGCACACGGTCGCTGTGCTGGATGAAATATCCATGATTCTCCACGCTGGTTGTAATGCCAAATCCGGATGCATAATCCGCAATTTCACGGCAAGCTTCGGCCAGCTGCGGCAGCTCCTTCAAAAAGTGGACGATGGACAGATCAGGTGATGAGGCCACATCATGCCGCATCCGCCGGATGCCAAGTGCCGCACATACATCCACTTCCCGCTTGACCCGCTCCAGTTCCCGCCGCCGCTCCGCTGCCTCCAGTCCGGCAAAATTCGCTCCGATCGCATAGTTGGACAATTCGAGGCCACGGTCTGCTGCTGTCTGGAGAATGATATCCACCAGCTCCGGATTGTCGATCAGACTGAAGCCCAGGGGCACAATCTCCGCATGTTCTGCTCCCAGATCGGCAATCGTCTCAATGACTTCCTTCAGTGTCAGCTCTCCGGCTGCAAACGCCGTGTGCAGACTGTAGGTGCTGATTCCCAGCTTCATAATTTCACCTCTTCACCTTTGGCTGCCGACTCGTAGATCCCGCTAAGAATCCTCATGATTTCAACCCCGTCCTGTACAGGACTTAGCGGCTGCGAGCCGGTCTGCACGCAATGGGTGAAATGATCTATCTCATACTGGAACGCACTGTTGAAATCAAATCCTTTATGATCGGTCTGCGGATAGATATTAACGATGGTATTCGCCCGCTCACTGACGATGACCGTCTCCGGATCGATCTCAAAGCCGCCTTTCTCACCGTAAAGGCTCACTGACCGCCCGTCTTCCTTGGCATGCAGCGTAAAGCTGACATCCACTATCAGCGAAGCGCCGTTCTCGAACCGGATCAACGCATTCGCCAGATCCTCCACCGTGTTGTTCGCCGCATCGTAGTCGGCAGCTTTATAGAAAGAAAGATTCTCTACATTTGCGCGGTTGCCCAGCTTCCGGTAAGTGTTGGCGCTTACGGAAACCGGCTTAGGGCGGCCCATCAAATACCAGCATAAATCGATCACGTGGACCCCGATGTCGATCAGCGGCCCACCGCCGGAGCGTGCGATATCAGAGAACCAGCCGCCGGGATTGCCCAGGCGCCGCAAGGTTGTCGCCTTCGCATAGTAAATTTCGCCGAACTCCCCTGCCCCCACCAGCTTCTGAAGCAGCTGGACGTTGGCATCGTAGCGGCGCACAAAGCCCACTTGCAAAATCTTGCCGCTCTCTTCTACTGCCTGCTGGACCTGAACGGCTTCCTCCAGCGTGCGGCAGAGCGGCTTCTCCACCAGCACATGCTTGCCGGCCTTCAGCGCCGCAATGCTAATCTCGGCGTGGGAATTATTCCAGGTACAGATGCTGACCGCATCGACGCTGGAATCAGCCAGCAGCCCGCGGTAATCGGTATACACTTTCTCAGCGCCATACTCGGCAGCTGCCGCCCTTGCGCGCTCTTCATTCAGGTCGCACACCGCATATACAACCGTCTGCGGATTGTTCCGGTAGGCATTCAGATGCATGCCTGAAATGGAGCCCGTTCCTATTACGCCAATCCTGATCATATCCATAACCTTCTTTCCTTTATTTGCATCACTTCTGATTCGTATTATAATGATTTCAATCATGAACACCATGCAGAGCCTTGCGGTTTTATTTGTACAATTGTGCTGTGGGAAGGGGATATCCAGAAATGCTGAATTACGATAAACATCTTCGCGAGCCTATGGACATGCCGGACCCCGGGTTTCCGATCAAAGTACATACCCAGCGCTTCGACAGGGCGGGAGTGGTGCTGTTCCCCCATCACTGGCATGAGCATCTGGAATTTTTGTTCATTGAGAGCGGCGAGGCTGTGTTCGAATGCGGACGGACACCGTTCCCTGTCCGGGCCGGCGATCTGATCGCGGTGAACAGCAACGAGCTGCATTACGGCATCAGCGCCTCGGATGATCTGCTCTATTACGCCATTATTGCAGACACCTCACTGCTGCACAGCGCCGCAAGTGATTCTGCCGAGACCAAGTTCATCGCACCGATCCAGCAGAACCGGCTTCTGCTCAGCAACCATATCTCCGGGGACCAGCAAATTTCAGACAGTGCTCTAACCATTATCCGCGAGCTTGAACGCCGTGAATTCGGCTATGAGCTGGCAGTCAAGGCTGAGCTGTACCGGCTGCTTGCACTGCTGCTGCGCAGACATGGCGTAACCGAGTTGTCGCAGGCCGAACAGACCCGGCGCATTCAGACCATTGAACGCTTCGCACCTGTGCTGCGCCATATTGACACCCATTACCAGGAGCCTATTTTCGTAGAAGGCCTGGCCGCTCTGGCAGGGCTCAGCCGTTTCCATTTCAGCCGGCTCTTCAAGGAACTGACGGGACACACCGTCTCCGAATACGTCAACGCTGTCCGGCTTGACCGGGCCGACTACATGCTGCGCCATACTCAGCTTACCGTTTCTGAAATCGCCGCAGCCACCGGATTCAACGACATCTACTATTTCAGCCGCACCTTCAAAAAGCATAAGCAAAGAACCCCCTCCAGTGTGAGGGGGTTCTAGGGTGCGCCAACAGCTGTCCATCATTCCTATCTCCAGTTGCCGGCCGCTCTCCTGGTACGTTATCTTTTTTATTATAGCAAAGGCAAGGAGATAGGACTTATGCGTCGAATACCTAAACTTCGAAGCAGAACTGCTTACGCTTTTACGACATCACTGCCAGCAGAGGAGAAGATCAATATGGCCTATACCATCAATAATCTGAAAGATAACAGCAATGTTGTGATCAAGGAGCAGCTTGGCGGATTTTCGGTTATCGAATACAAAGAAGATTTGAGCAGTACCACCTTGGCGGAAGCACAGTCCAACTTCTTCATGAGCAAAAGCAATATGCGCAACAAGCAGCTCATGATTGAGCTGAATAACAGCGAGGTTACGCTGAGCGCCGGGGCGATGCAGTATATGGTCGGCAATATTGAAATGACCTCAGGGGTAAAAGGGGTCGGCGGCCTGATGAGAAATATCGTATCCAGTGCCGCAACCGGGACCAGTGCCATTAAACCTCTCTACAAAGGCACCGGTACGATTCTGCTGGAAACCACCTATAAATATCTGTGGCTGATTGATGTCGACAACGACCATATCGTCATTGATGACGGCCTGTTCCTGGCCTGTGAATCTTCGCTCCAGCTCGCCGTCACCGCACGCAAGAGCCTTTCCTCGGCCGCACTGGGCGGAGAAGGGCTGTTCAATCTGAGCGCAAAAGGCAAAGGAATCCTCGCCCTGGAAGCACCGATTCCTTCCGAGGAAGCCGTCGTTATTGAGCTGCAGAATGATGTGCTGAAGGTCGATGGCAATTTTGCGTTAATGTGGTCGAATACACTGGACTTCACCGTCGAGAAATCGGGCAAAACCCGGCTCGGCTCTGCCGCTTCCGGCGAGGGTCTGGTCAATGTGTACCGGGGAACAGGCACGGTCTGGCTGGCTCCGCTCACCTCATACAGAAACAGTCTGTTCCAGGCGAATACCCCCTAAATAATTGCTCGTAATAACACTTTGTTTATCGAATCAGCACTTCCTTTGTCACCCGTGCAGGGAGCCGCTTATGAACAACGAATTGTTCATAGCAAGTGGAAACGGCCTCACCATCCTTCCAAGGACGGCGGCCGTTTCAAGACTACCTGAACTGGAGGAATCGAAATGGAAATGCTGAAAACGAAGGATGCTGCAGAGCTGCTGTCTGTTAGCCAGACAACCATCAAACGCTGGGCTGCCATGTTCCCTGATTACTTCCCAAAAGACCGGTTTGGACACTATATATTCTCAGAGCAGGAGATTAGCCTGCTAAAATCGATTAAAGACCGCATCAATCACGGGGAAGCGTTAGAGTATATGAATCTGGGTTCCGTTGCAGGCATTCAGCCGCCTGTCTCACAACAGGAGGCCCCGCTCGGCCACACACAGGACTGGCCTATAGGCGACATGCTGTCCCGGATCGATTATATCGAACGCTCACTGGATCACAAAGCTGACGAGGTAGTCTCGGTACAGCTGCTCCAGCAGCGCGCGGAGCTTGAGGACCTGCGTCAAATGATCAAGCAGATAGCCGTATCCCTGGAAACGATTCAGAAGCCCGGAGGTCCATCCCCCTCCCCGTATGAAGAACTGCACCCCGTTGCCGCTAAGAAGCTCAAGACTCCGCCACGGAAGCGCGGGCTGCTGCGGAATATTTTCTCCTTCCTGTAGAACGGATTATGCTTATTCAAGCAGAAACGGCTTCACCGTCCTTTAAAAGGACGGTATCGATTCATGAGGAAATAGCAGGGCTAGCCGACCGGCCGGTTTGTTGTAGTCCGTGCAAGGTTTTCGAGGGTTAACGCTTTAGGGGAACCCTTTATGTATCCTTCAGCAATCCCAAGTGGAAAAAGGATAACTAATTTGCCCGATCCTCCTGTTCTCCGCAGGTTAAGTGGAGAAAGGGTAACTAATTCAGCACATTTCGCCCCTAACCAGGTAATATGGCCCAATTAAGTTCCCTTTTTCCACTTTAATCTCACAATTGTTTATTTCTGAGAGAAATAAGCTCCCTTTTTCCAACTAGCACTGTTCCCTGCTTCTTGGCCAGCGTTAGTAGGAGAAAGGCCATCGAATCCGACTGATTTCTACCCGTTTATGGGTGAGTTTGCTGCCTCCCTACTTATCCCCAGCTTTATACACACCTTATCCACAACTCAAAAAAAAAAAAAAAAACCGTCCCCTATCAAAGGGTAACGGCTTCATCTAGATCATTCCGGCAACGGTGCTTGCCCCTCAGCCCTCCCTCAAGACTGCATCCCGTCTTCGATCCGCTTCATGAATTCTTCAGCGGCACTGTAGCCAAGCTGCTTGAGGTACCAGTTGTTAGCCGCTGCCTCAATCAATCCGGCTACATCGCGCCCCGGCTGAAGCTGGACCTCAATATGCGGAATTTGGACACCGAGATATTCCGTGAACTGGGGCACCAGCTCCAGCTCGTTGTTCAGCGAATTTTCCCGCCAGGGACAGAGCTCAATATCAAGCACGATGCGCGTCTCGTCCTGAAAGGCCTTGCGCCCGTATTGGCGCACAACATTGATCAGGCCAATGCTGCGCAGGGCGAGGAATTCACGTGTAGTCTCATTATGTGTCCCGAGCAGCGTCGACGGGCCCAGCTTCTTGAGCACCACAATATCATCTGCCACGAACCGGTGGCCTCTGCGGATAAGAGTGTGTGCAGTCTCGCTTTTACCAATCCCGGATTTGCCCCTAAGCAGGATACCTATGCCCGATACGTTCACGCATACCCCATGGATCGAGAGCTCGGGCGCCAGCGCCTTCACCAGATAGCTGTCCAGCTTGGCAATGAACTCTGTTGTGGTGTCCCCAGTCCGCAGTAACGGAATTCCCTCCTGATTGCAAAACAGCGTCAAATAGGGGATCTCCTGCTGGCCCGACGTCACGATAAAACAAGGCGGATGATATTTGACGATGTTCCCGATATGCAGCTTGCGTTCTTCTACGCTTAGCGTTAATAAATAGTTGATTTCCTTGCGGCCGAGCACCTGTACCCGCTCCATGGGAAAAAAATCAAAATAGCCGACAAACTCAAGCCCCGGTCTATGCGTCCTTGGACGGGTAATTTCGCGGTCCATACGGCTGGCACCCGCCAGCACTTCCAAATGGAACTTCTCCGTAAGACCTTGAACAGTGACAGATTTCATATTGTTCTCCTCCTGCGGCTGGGACATATTCGGAATACGCCTGTATTCCGATTATTTGCTTCCGGTTTATATTCAACGATCCATGGGAACATTCCTGCAAAAGAGTGAGCCGGAATACCTGGTTTACCACAGCAAGGTGGTAATTCCTGACCATTGATTTTGGCAACAATCATTGTCACAATAAGATTACATCCAGATATTACGAAGTTGTTACTTTTTTGAGGCAGGCAAAGACCTGATAAGAGTCATGATCGGCCGTTCTGGAAATGAAGGGACGATGCTTGGCTCCAAAGGTCTTTTTTTATGTTTTGAGGAGGCGCTGCAATGCCCCATGACAATATCCCCACAGCACAAGATGGACTAACCACAAAGGAAACCCGCAGCCCGGCCAGGGAATTGGCTGAACGTCTGATTAGCTTGTCCGGAGGGGCCGGCAATGTGCTGGAAGCCATCCATTGCACAACCCGGCTTCGCCTTAGGCTGCGGGAAAGCTCCCGGGTGGATGAAGCCGGAGTGTCCGGCATACCGGAGGTTCAGGGCGTATTCCTCCGGGCCGGACAGCTGCAAATTATACTGGGATCGGGCAATGTCTTCAAGGTACACCGTCAAGTTGTCCGCATCCTTCAGGAAGGGGAGGGCAAGCAGCAGCCGGAGGGTACCAGTGAGCTGTCCCAAAAGAACCGTCCAGAGCATCAGGGCGTGTTAAAACACATAGCTGATGCGGTCAGCTTCTTTTCCGACATCGTCGTACCCATGATTCCGCTCTTTGTCGGGGTCGGGCTGCTGCTCGGCTTGCTCAGCATGATGGAGGTTTTCGGCTGGGCCCCGCGGGATAGTGTTTCGTTTCGGACCTTATCACTGTTAACCGGGTCGGCATTTCAGATGCTGGCGGTAATGTTCGGTTATCATACGGCCAAGAGATTTGGAGGCACACCGCCGCTCGGTGCCGTAATCGGCATCATCATGACCCATCCCGATCTTCTGCGTGTCACCGGGTCCGGAGGAGCCCAGGAGAGCTCCGCAGATGTATTGATCGCGCCGCAGTTCGGATATCAGGGTGCGGTCATTCCCACAATTCTTGCGGTATTGGTGATGACGCTGATCGAGAAAGGGCTGCGCCGGATTCTTCCCTCATCAACTTCGGTGATGCTGATTCCCTTTCTAAGCCTGGTCTCCGGAGGCGCCATTGCCATTCTGGCCATCGGACCGCTTACCTCTGAGCTTAGCGCTTCTCTTGGCAGCATGCTGGAGCTTGTGTTCAGATCTGGCGGCACGGTGTTTGGCCTGCTGCTTGGCGGAATCTACAGTTCTCTTGTGGTGAGCGGCCTGCATCACGGGATCCAGGCCATAGAGATCGGACTGATCACCAATCCGGATATCAGCATCAATTTTTTGCTCCCCATCTGGTCTATGGCGAATATCGCACAGGGTGCGGCCGGACTGGCTGTGTATGCCAGAACCCGGGACCAGGCATTGCGGAAAATAGCGCTGCCCGCCTCTATCACCGCCTTTTTCGGCATCACCGAACCGGTTGCCTTTGGGGTCAACCTGAAGCTTGGCCGCCCTTTCCTGGGCGCTGCCGCAGGAGGGGCTGCTGGAGGCGCTTATGTTGCCTTTCATCAGGTGGCAGCCGATTCGTTCGGTCTGACCGGAATTCCGATGATCGCTTTTATTGTCCAGCTCGGGCAGATGAATGTTATCCATTATGTGACCGGATTTCTGCTGGCAGCCGCAACAGCCTTTGTGGTTACTTGGGTCCTTGGTGTAGATGAGCGCCAGGCTTTTGGAACAAAAAAGCATAGGAGAATAACATGAAAATCAAAAAAATTCTGAACAACAACGCGGTTGTAGTGAACGACCACGGAGAAGAAAAGATTGTCATGGGATCCGGGATTGCTTTTCAAAAAAGAAAAAACGATATTATCGATCCGTCCCTTGTTGAGAAAGTGTTCATTATGGACGACCCGGATCAATACGGGCATCTGCAGGAAATGCTGGGTACACTGCCCGAAGAGGAGATTGCAGCATCCGAACAAATTATTTCGTATGCAGAACATGAGCTGGAAGTGACGTTTAATAAGCATATTCATATTGCGCTGACAGATCATCTCTCCTTTGCTCTGGAGCGTATCCGCAAAGGAACGATGATTCAGAACACGCTGCTGGATGAAATCCGCATTTTATACCCGAGAGAGTTCCAGATTGGGCTGCATGCAAAGGACATTATTCGCGGAGCATTGCAGGTTGATATCCCCGTAGATGAGGTGGGATACATCGCGATGCATATCCATACTGCCTGGAAAAACGCCGGGGTCCGCGGAACAGCTGCCGAAATGGCGGCAATGATCAGGGATCTTGCTGAAGGCGTGGAACAGGCCACAGGCATTGTGCTGGAACGGGGTTCTGCCAACTATGAGCGTCTGGTGACCCAGCTGGAAAATATCCTGCGGACCGATGAAAACGGCAAGCTGCTGAGCGAGCTGAACCCGGAGATTGTACGGATTGCCAAGGAGCGATACACCCGGGCTTATGTGCAGGCCATTGAGATCAGCGGGCTGGTTGAGGAGGATTACGGCTATGTTCTCAGCGACAGTCAGCGGGTATATATTGCTATGGAGATCAACCGGATCAACACCCGGTCAACAAATGGTAATATATCCTAATTTAATATTATAGGCCCATAGACCCTAGATATTATGAAATATAACAAAATATGATCGTTTCTTCCTCGAGAAAAATAGGAGTATCAGTCTATAGCTATTATCCGTCTTAAAATTATAGAATTAACGCGACAACAAAATATGTCGGGATTGTTACTGTTAAGCAGGCAAGACCTAAAAATCCGTTTGGGAATCGATACGTTCGCGTGTCCCCAAGGGTATTTTTAGGTCTTTTTTCTGTTTAAGAGAAAATTTGCACAGAGAAAAGGAGACAGAGGAATATGAATATCAAAAAGATGGCAAGACAAGCAGCAGCAGTAACCTTCGCAACAGCTTTACTTGCAGGTGGCGGAGCTTCAGCTTTGGCGAAGGGGAATGACAGCGGGGATTACAAAGAAAGCTACGGCTTTTCCCATATTACCCGCGATGACATGTTGAAAATACCGGAACAGCAAAAAAGCGGACAATTCCAGGTTCCCGCATTCAATGCCGCCTCTATCCAGAATATTTCTTCTGCAAAAGGCTCAGATCAGTGGGGCAACGCCATCGACCTTGATGTCTGGGACAGCTGGCCGCTGCAAAATGCGGACGGAACCGTTGCCGAGTATAATGGCTACCATATCGTTTTTGCACTGGCGGGGGATCCCAAAAAAGGATGGGACACCTTCATCTACATGTTCTATCAAAAGGTGGGCGACACCTCCATTGACAGCTGGAAAAATGCCGGCAGAGTCTTTAAAGACAGCGATAAAAATGTTCCAAATGATCCAATTCTGAACAACCAAGCCGAAGAATGGTCCGGTTCCGCAACCTTGACGAAGGATGGCCAAGTCCGCCTGTTCTATACCAACCGCCAAGGCTGGGACCCGGCACACGGATTTTTTGGCAAGCAAACCCTGACTACAGCGCAAGTGAATGTGTCGAAGCCGGATGCGGATACGCTGAAGGTAGATGGCGTAGAAGACCTCAAATCGATCTTTGACGGCGACGGAAAGTTCTATCAAAATGTGAATCAGGCTTTCGGTGAAGGCGATTATGCGGATAACCATACCTTAAGAGATCCTCATTATGTGGAAGACAATGGCCGTAAATACCTTGTTTTTGAATCGAATACCGGTACGGAAACGGGTTACCAGGGCGAAGAATCGCTGTACAACAGATCTTACTACGAAGGAAGCAAGGTCTTCTTCGAGGCTGAAAAAAATAAACTCTTGTCTGGCCCTAAGAAATCACTGGCAACATTAGCGAACGGATCACTGGGGATTATCGAGCTGAATGATGACTACACTCTGAAAACAGTAATGAAGCCGCTCATCGCCTCCAATACCGTAACCGATGAAATTGAACGGGCGAACGTGTTTGAAATGAATGGCAAGTGGTATCTGTTCACGGATTCCCGCGGCTCCAAAATGACCATTGACGGAATCGGCGCCAATGATGTATACATGCTGGGCTATGTAGCGGATTCATTGACCGGTCCTTATAAACCGTTGAACGGAAGCGGACTTGTGCTGCACATGAACCTTGATCCTAATGACCTTACCTGGACGTACTCCCACTTCGCCATCCCGCAGGCCGGAGGAAATAATGTGGTCATTACCAGTTATATGACGAACCGGGGTTTGTATGCCGGGCAGCATTCCACTTTTGCGCCAAGCTTCCTTGTGAATATTAAGGGCTCGAAAACTTCGGTTGTCCAAGATAGTGTCCTTGAACAAGGGCAATTGACGGTGAAGTAGCCTTTTGGACCCAAAAAAGCATGTATGGCAACGGCATTCCCTCTTATGCACGTTTGGCTTGAGCCTTATAATCGCTATCGGGGCGGCGGCTTATTATTCGGGAAGGAACAATATCCCCGAGGAGGCCGCCCCTTCTCATTCACCTCTGACCTATCGGGCGGCCTACCATTTTACCACACCCGATAAGTGGAAAAACGATCCGCAAAGGCCCATTTATCTGGATGGAGCCTACCATTACTATTATCTGTACAACCGCGATTATCCGGCTGGAAATGGTACCGAATGGCGGCACGCAGTATCTACAGATCTGATGCATTGGACTGATAAGGGAATCGCCATTCCCAAATATACCAATCCGAACGGCGATCCTTGGTCAGGGTCGGTTGTAGAAGACGGGACAGGATCAGCCGGTTTCGGAAAAGGGGCTCTTGTCGCGATTATGACCCAGCCCTCCGCCGATGGCGGGCAGCAGGAGCAATATTTATGGTACAGCACCGACCACGGATACACCTTTAGCGCGTACGGAAATGCTCCCGTCCTGCCCAATCCGGGAACAGCCGATTTTAGAGACCCCAAGGTCATTTGGGATGACTTCTCCCGCAAATGGATCATGGTCTTGGCTGAAGGCACAAAAATAGGCTTTTATGAGTCCAAGGACTTAAAAGCCTGGCATTATATGAGCGGATTCGTAACAGAGGGGATCGGAATTGTGGAATGTCCGGATCTTTACCTGATGTATGCGGATGACGGGGCTTATAGATGGGTGCTCGGCGCCAGCGCCAATGGCATAGCGTCAGGAAAACCCAACACCTATGCCTACTGGACAGGGGATTTCAACGGCATAGCATTTCTCCCTGACCGGAAGGAGCCGCAGTGGCTGGATTACGGTTTTGACTGGTACGGCGCCGTAACCTTCGAAGATGGAACAAGCAGCAGCACAACCCAACATCGTTACGCCATGGCCTGGATGAATAATTGGCAATATGCCCAGCATACGCCGACGTTACGGGAAGGCTTCAACGGAATGGATTCGATTGTTCGTCAAATTGAACTGAAGCAGGCCGGCAGGGACAGCTATCATCTTGTTTCGGAACCGCTTGAAGCCTTAGGCCAAGCGGCGGAAGAGACTGCCGTCTATGAACAATTAGTTGTGAATGGCTCTGCAACACTTCCTCTCACAGGTGATTCGTACGAGCTTAACACCGATATCACTTGGTCTGAGCTTAAGAATGCGGGTGTCAGACTTCGGGAATCTGCGGATAAAAGCCGTCACGTGGATGTTGGAGTCTTTGCCGAAGCCGGGTACACTTATGTCAATCGGGCCTACACCGGGAATCCCGGCAAGAGCGGAAAATATCTGGAAAGCACAGCTCCCTTTGATGTAAGCAGAAGGAAGATACACCTGAAGATTCTTGTCGATAGAACTAGCGTTGAAGTGTTTATTGATGACGGCTCCGTCGCATATTCCAATGTTGTTTTCCCCGAATTAGGCGATCAGGGGATCTCACTGTTTTCCGACGGCGGCACAGCGGTTTTTAGCAATATTGTGATTAAGGCATTAAAATAAGTGTCCTCAACATTCACCCGATTCCGCATCAGCCGGAATCGGGTGTTTTCTGATCCCATCAAAAACTGTGCATATTACCTAGGAAGAACTTGATATAGGAGCCTTTTTTTCATATTCCACTGCACTACTAGTTAGATTTAGGGAGCGGTCCGTTAAGTTCTGAATTTCGTTTATCAGTTTAGGGTTTTCCAAAAGAGTGACCCCATAAGAAGGGATCATTGCTTTTATCTTCGGCTCCCACGCCTTGATCTGCTGCGGGAAGCATTTGCCAATGACTTCTAGCATAACCGAAACGGCGGTAGAAGCACCGGGGGAAGCACCCAGCAAGGCGGCTATCGATCCATCGGCACTGCTTATCACTTCAGTACCAAATTGAAGCGTGCCTTTGCCGGCTGCTGTATCTTTGATGATTTGCACGCGCTGGCCCGCCACTACCAGGTCCCAATCCCCGCTTTGAGCGCTCGGGACAAATTCCCGTAAAGCTTCTATGCGCTGATCTTTTGATAACATCACCTGCCCGATCAGGTATTTGGTCAATGAAAGGTTTTTCGCACCTGCCGCCAGCATTGTTGTAAGATTACCCGGTTTTACAGAAGTTATCAGATCAAACATTGAACCGTATTTTAGAAATTTTGGCGAGAAGCCGGCAAACGGCCCAAAGAACAGCGATTCTTTCTTCTCGATTACCCTCGTATCCAGATGCGGGACAGACATCGGCGGAGCACCTAATGCAGCTTTTCCGTATACTTTGGCATGATGCTGTGCGACAATGTCCGGCTTCTGACACACCATAAATAGTCCGCTCACCGGAAATCCCCCGATGCCCTTCCCCTCAGGAATACCGGATTTCTGCAGCAAATGCAGACTCCCGCCCCCGCCGCCGATAAAGACGAATTTCGCAGAATGGCGCGTAGTGGTTCCGTTATCGAGATTCCGCACCTTCAAGTCCCAGGAGCCGTCGCTGGCACGTTTAATATCATCGACATTATGCTGGAATTTGATATCCGTGTTATTGCTCTGTAAGTGGTCAAACAAAATGCGCGTTAAAGCACCAAAGTTCACATCTGTGCCGGATTCGATTCGGGTCGCCGCTATGGGCTGGTTCACTCTTCTATCTTTCATCATAAGCGGAATCCATTCCATCAGCTGCCCCGGATCATCGGAAAATTCCATTCCTTGAAACAGCGCATTTTTCGAAAGCGCTTCAAATCGTTTTTTCAAAAAGGTTACATCGGATTCCCCTTGGACAAAGCTCATATGGGGTACGGGTACGATAAAATCCTGCGGATTCTGTATCCGTTTGCTTTTTACCAGATACGACCAAAATTGCTTGGAAAACTGATACTCTTCATTCACTTTTATAGCCTTGCTAATATCGATGGTTCCATCCGGCTGTTCTACGGTGTAGTTCAGCTCGCATAGCGAAGAGTGCCCTGTTCCCGCATTATTCCATTCATTAGAGCTCTCCTCACCTGCACTCGCCCGCCGCTCAAACACTGTAATTTTCCAGTCCGGTACTAATTCTTTTAGCAGTGAACCTAACGTCGCACTCATGATTCCGGCACCAATTAAAATAACATCTGTTTTTGTTTGTCGGTTGCTCATTTTTACCGTCCCTCTACCCTACGGATTTGCAGGAAGGATTAAGGCGCTCCTGCTTAGGCGCCATACAAGCCAGGGTGCGGCCTAAGCCGTACACCTTTAATGGATTAATGAAGACCTATTCTTAGTGTATCACTATTATTTATAAATTTTAATATTTATCTATTTTTTTATAGAAAACGGAGTCATTCCTATGACCGCACTCCCGCATATGTGCTCATTCTCTATTTTGCGGATATGCCGTTACCCCTGCCTGCCGTTCACATATTTTAAATGGAGACCGTATAAATGCACACAGTTAAGGGACAAAGAAAGGTATTTCAAAACCAATGCCGACGTCATTGGAAAGCGGGCACATTATATGTATTTGCGCGGATCTAAGACTCTGGTTCTGCGGGAAGATATAATTCGCCGCAATACGCAGGAAAAACCAGTGCCCGGGTAATAAAGAAGCAGATCTGCCCGGATTCCCGGCAATTCTGCTTCTTTGGCGATTTATATTTCAATGACGGGCTATGCCCATCAGCCTGCTTTATAAAGTTTACGCTTATGCTTACGCTTCAGAGAGGTTCTGCTTTTTCTCAGTGAAAGGTGTTTGATTACATGTTTTCTTCTTCTCACTGTCCGCAGTTTTTTCCTTCTCAGTTTCAGAATGCTTCTTCTTACATACCGGTACTTAATCAGCCTTGCGCGCTTAATCGAACGATACCGGGCGCGGATTATTTTTTTTCTTCTCAGTCTGCGTCTTAGCCGCAAGGTTCTGCGGAGTTTCCGTCTGTACCGCCGCTTCACTGGAATGCAATCCGGGGGCGGAGCAGGCGCTTCAGCGACGGGGATTTCCTGAATTGGAGGGGCCGGAGGCTGAATTTCTTGAACCGGTGGGGCCAACAGCTGAACTTCATGAACCGGAGGTTCAGGGAACTGAACTTCTGGAGCAGGCGGGTTCACCGGGATGTTGGCTTGAACCGGCTCGAAAACCGGTTCTGGCGCATACCCTCCACCCCAGCCCCAGGGGGTCATGGCACGGAAATTATTGTATAGCTCTGCATGGGGGGAATCTGCATCCCACCATTTGCTGTCTCCGGCGAAATGAATAATTTTATGCTCTAAATCGAGCTCATTCTTAGCGAACGTATTAAAGCACTGGTCCAATTGTAAATAGTTGCAGCTGTACACCGCATTCAGAACGTCCTGGTCAGGCATGGTCATCTTTGGGAAATTACGCAGGAAATTAAGCATTTCTCCATACCAGTTCTCTTTTTTGCGGATATTGTCCAGGTGAAACAGAATGACGCCTGAGTTAAAGTACAGCTCCGCACTTAGCCCCATTGAAGTAAAGTACTCCAGCAAATTTTCCCCTTGATCCAATACTGCCCCCAAATAACGGTCTCCCAGGTCAACGCTCCATAGTTCATTAATATCCATATTCACCAAAATATCGCAATCCAGGTAAATCACTCGTTCTGTCTGGATAATTATCGGAAGCAGCAAACGATACATACTGGCCATTGTCCAGTAGTCGATTTTATGCACGCCTGCTGCCACTTCCTGCATATCCCCAGGAATTGTAACATGATAAAACAAGATGTTGTGATGAAATACATCGACCATCTGAGTGAGTTTTAACTTGCTTTCCTCACTTAAGGAATCATCATGCACAATGTGCACTCTGATCGTTTGCTCGGTCTTGGAAAAAATCGAGGCAAGAACAACAGCCGCATGCTCCGTATAGCTTCCGTCTTTGTCGTTAATTGTTAAAACCAATTCAACCATTATCAAAGATCACCTACCTTTAAAGTATACTAATGCACAATTACTTGATGCACTCGACTACTTTAAGTGTATGTTTACCCTGGTGACCGGATTGGACTTATCCCCAGTTCATACCCATTTTATTTTGAATCGTTCTGCAAGCCGGCCTGGGTTCTTGTAACTCTTGCACGATCGCCCAGAATATGACGGGCCGGCCGCTCTTGAATTTCCTGTTCAGCCAGATGAACATATGAGCCGAAAACACTTCCCTCTGCATGAACATGGGACAATGCCACCTGGTCCGTCAAAATGCTATCGGATAGAATGCAATCTTCGACCACACTATTCGGGCCAATATACACATATGGTCCCACCACACTGTTCGTTACGGTGGCAGTCGGATCAATTCTAACCGGAGGAATCCACTGAACAGAGCTGTGCGTGCCGGATGGTTTCCCAAAGTTCTGCGGATCCTGATCCATCTTGTAGCGATTCGCTTCAAGCCATCTGTCATGGGTCCCGATATCAAAAAACGGTTCAGTCGCTATGCTGTACACCACATGTCTGCCTTCTGTAATTAACAATTGAATGGCATCTGTCATCTCGTATTCTCCACGAGGGGAGGGTATCAGCCTGTCCATTGCCGGCCAGATAGCTGCAGTAAGAGCGTAGACGCCAACAATAGCCAAATCCGATTTGGGATATTTAGGCTTTTCCTCCAAACCGACAATTTGTCCGGCATCGATGACAGCGACACCAAATTGACTAGGGTCCTTAACCTGCTGGAGCAGTATTGAAGCCACAGCCTTGTCTGCTTCCAATGACCGGATTAAGGGCACTATATCCCCTTCATACAAATTATCGCCAAGCATCAATATAAACGGGGAATCCGCCATAAATGACTTCGCGCTTTTTACCGCATCCGCCAGCCCCATAGGTTCTTCCTGCAGAAGAAAGGTTAAAGAGGCGTTCCACCGCTCCCCATCCCCAATCGTTTGCCGGATCTCTCCCTGCGAATGGTTCACAACGATTCCAATCTCGGTAATTCCGGCCGCAACAAGTTTTTTAATAATAGTGACAAGAATATACTCCCCGTTAACGGGTAACATGCACTTTGGTTTGGTATAGGTTGAAGGCTGCAGTCTGGTTCCCCGGCCGGCGCATAGAATTAACCCTTTCATAAACATACCCCCTACTTATAAAATTAGTATCTTCGGACTCGCTGTAAATAAGAGCTCTTTACATTTTATGCACAAGCTATAAAGGAGCTTGGGTATATAATAAGCAGCAATGACCTATTAAACTATGATTCCGAAAGATATAAGCTCGTATAGAGGAATTAATATGAAGGGTTGAAAAAACTTTAATCTCAGAAAAGAGTTATGTTATAGTTGCTATGACTTGTCAGGAGGAGATAATTATGATTACGACAATAACGGGACCCATTCTGGAAGGATAGCGCCTGCCGGTCCATAAACTGCGTGTTTCCTTCACTCATTGAAGGTGTAACTGCATGTCAAGAAACGTCATTCCCCTGCTCTATCATTCCAAGGAACAAATCGCTGATATTACCCGGCTTGAGCAGGATTGCAGCCAATCGGATTCTTTCTACATCAATGCTGGCATTGAGCATCTCGCCAAAGCAGGTGGAGACCACGGAATCCTGTGTTATCAGGACAACCACATCATAGGGCTGCTCAGCTGGTATACCTCTGATGGCAGAATCGCGAATATCAATGCCATGGTTCATCCGGAGCACCGCCGCGAGGGAGTATTCCGCAGCTTGCTCCAGCGTGCTGCAGAAGATATGAAGCCTCAAGGCATAGAAGTTCTCTGCTTCCGGTTTCCTCAAGGCTCACAGGCCGGCCTAGCCGCTGCGCAGTCTCTTGGAGCAGTTTTTAACCGCTCTGAATACTTGATGGCGTTGAATCCCATGATAGTCAACAGCCCGGTATCTACGGATCTGTCTCTATTTCCCGCCGGGCCTGAGGATTTTGAGTTTATGGCATTGGCTTTATTTCCAAAAGAAACGGCTGGTCTCAGGTTCCCCTGATCCAGCCGTCTTTTGATTATTTTAATGCGAAGGACAATTGAAGCCTTGCGGGGAAATACGCATATCTTTCTCTACTCCGTTCGATGGGCTTATCGACTTATGGCCCCCAGCATCGAGCCGGCAATCGTCAAAAAATCTTCCCGTCCGATCTCAAAATGGCCGTACCGGAAGGAGTATCCCCAATTTGGATTCCCGCGTGTAAAGCTAAGCTGATCCAATAGATTAGCAATCTTCACTTCCCGGCACGGAATATAGCTGATGTTGCGACGGAAAGGCACAAAGGATTCGGACATCTGATATGTGTAGACTCTGCTATCGGCAACCTGTCCGATCGCGGTAAATGCTTGGAGAGGGGTGCCTTTCGCCAAATCGGTTCGTGGTGAGTAGTATATCAGCCAATCGCCACGGCTCATCCGCCGCAATGGCGCTGCCTTGCCGTGGTTAAGCTGGGCGAATCCGCCCAGCATTCCCCGCTTCACATGGGAAGCAGAGACTACACCAATCCAGAAGCGGCTGTGCTCGCTTATTGTATTCGTCGAAAGAACATGTAGCTCTTCCTTCTTCATGTTATGCGCTGCCTTCCAAAAATTGTGTCAACCGGTCCATCTGCAGCAGATGATGACGATAGTGCATTTCAATAAGCAAAAACCATTCTTGTGCATTGAGCGGACCGAATCGCGGATGTGGCACCGTATTCTGCATTGTCCCCTTTTCAATCTGCGGCAGGATTTCTTTCATGCGGTCAATCACCGTATACAAGCCCTGAATCAATTGTTCTTTACTCTCCGGCTGTCCCGGGGTGTACTGCGGGGATGGCGGGACATGAACGCGTATTGGCGGAAAGCTTCCCTGATCGAATATCGCTGTACCCTCTTTAGTTTTTACCACTATAGGGGCCGCAGAACCTTCGCTTGGGGTCAAGCACTGTTCAATATTGCGAAGCTGCATATACAGCGCCGAATTAATTAAATGCTGATACATTTGTCCAAGCGACCACTCGTTCTCCGCAGGCTGACGCTTCAACTGCTCCATGCTGAAACCGTCTAACTCCTGAATATAGTGATTTGCAGTTTCTTCAAAACGCTGCAATGCTTCGGTGGTATTCATATTTCAAACAGCTCCTTTATTAACTATCTAACCTGACTATACAAAAACGCTACTGACAACAGTATGTCAGTAGCGTTTTAATCTAATCCAGCTCATTACGCAACTTCTGAGCGCAAAATTTCTCCAGGAAGAACAGCTCTCTGTGAATCCCCCAACAATGTCAGCATCCATTTCTACATTTTAACGGAAACTTAACTCCACCTCCTAGTGGCTTATTATAGTTAAGCTTCAAGAAAGGTAGAGTTACATTGCATCTAAGACTGGCTTGCTATAATGGATGAATCAGATCGTGAAGGGGTTGGGATGGTGAGGAAGCTCTTTATTTTTTTACTTAAAGCAATAATATCCTTGTTTATATTAACCGGACTTTTTCTGGGGACTGTTTATACAGTGAATGTGATCAGCAGCAAATCGGAAGCAGCCAGAATCAAACCCTATGGCCAGCTTGTCCCGGTAGACGGAAAAAATATGAATGTTACGATTCAGGGAAAAGGCGAAGAAACGGTCGTTCTTCTGCCTGGTTATGGGACAGCGGCCCCGGGGCTTGATTACCAGCCGCTTGTGAAAGAACTATCCCCATTCTATCGAGTGGTAGTGATTGAGCCCTTTGGGTATGGATTAAGTGATGTCAGTGATAAAGCACGAACTATTGAAAACATCGTTGCTGAAATTCATGAATGCCTGCAGCAATTGAATATTCACCGTTACACACTGATGGGTCACTCCATTGCCGGAATTTATGGGCTGGATTATGTGAACCAATATAAGGACGAGGTTACCGCATTTGTCGGGATCGACAGCAGCTTTCCATCGCAAGGCAGTTTGGAAGAACTTCCGGCCGGAGCCTACAAACTGCTCAAAAACTCAGGCTTCTACCGGTTGCTGGTGAAACTGAACCCTGACCAGATTATTGCACCTGCCGTGGATGCTGAAACCAAAGCGCAGATCCGCATGCTCTCTCTCAAAAATATGATGAACCCCAATATCATCAGTGAAAGCGAAAACTTCAAGCATAATTTCCAGGCTGCTGAGGCCTTCAGCTTTCCTCCAGATCTTCCAGTAATCTTCTTCCTGGCAGACAATAACACGGATGTACCGGACTGGGTACCCAAGCATAAAGAACAGATCAAAGATTCTGTACATGGCAAAGTTATGGCCATGGAAGGAGATCATTATTTGCACCATACCCGCTCCAAAGAAATCGTCCAGAATTTCAGGAGTTTTATGGCAGGAATACAGTAAGGTGCGGGACCGGGCAGAGGGGAGGCAAGCCCCCCGTCCTCCCACACCACAAGTCAATACAAGTCCGTATACAGCGGCTATAAAAGGCTCCAAAAGGTGAACCTACAGGTGTGATCCGCCGCTTGCATCGAGTAATTGACCGGTTACCCAGCGGCTGTCCCCCGAAGCCAGAAAGGCAGCAATATCAGCGATATCTTCGGGCTCTCCCCATCTGTTGAAGGCGGAAAGACCGGCTGCATACTTCTGGCCTTGCGGATCCTGCAATGTTCCTGCATTCATCTCTGTGTTAATAATGCCCGGCTGGATGGCGTTGACTGTAATATTGCGGGGCCCCAGTTGTTTGGCCAAAAGCTGTGTGAATGTATCGATGGCCCCTTTTGACATGCTGTAGCAAAACACACTTGGAGAGGCTGCGCGTGTTACAAAGGATGAAATATTAATAATTCGCCCGCCGTCTTTCAGACGCGGTAAAGCTTGCTGGGTAACAAAAAGCGGTGCCTTGACGTTGATCTTCATCACTTCATCAAAGGATTCTTCCGTCGTCTCTTCCAGGGTAATCACTTGACCGATCCCTGCATTATTGACAAGAATATCGAACCCGCTGCCGTCCGTTTGTTCCCGGATAACGTCATCTAATGCCGTAAATAAATCATGAATGCCATCGGGAGTACCCAGATCTGCGCCGATCACGCATGCGTTCCCTCCGCTTTGCCTGATCTGGTGGACAACGGCCTCCGCCTCGTTTCGCCTTTTTCCATAGTGCACGGCAACATATGCGCCCTCTTGTGCCAGACGCAATGCGATGCTGCGGCCAATTCCCCGGCTTGCCCCAGTGATTAAAGCGAGTTTACCTTCCAACCTGTTCATGGTCTCATCTCCTTTATCCGAATTCAATACAGTTATATCACAGAGTAATTTTTGAAATGTTGCTCTCTTATTGGGTACCCGTGCAAAAACCCAAAAAATGAACGGCTGCACTGTCCGGTTAAGGACGGCGCAGCCGTTCTGGGTTTTAATTTTGATAACATATAGTGGACTCCTACATGACTGCACTTCGTGCAATAGACATTCATGCCGCTATTGGCGGCGTCTTGTTCCTATTAAGCTTATTGTGTCCGCCTGCACCAGCTGTTCCTTCCTGCTCTTCTCTACAGCCTCGTCGCGGTCGCCTACCTGCAGCTTCAAATAAATCGCTGAAATATAGTTTCGGACGGTTCCCTCCGACAGATGCAGCTTCTGGGCAATCTGTTTGTTGCGCAGTCCCTCCGTCAATTCCTGCAGAACCTCCAGCTCCCGCACGGTCAGGTCATACGGATTCAGCGAAGTCTCCAGCTGCTGATCCTGGAACAGCTGTTGGGCCACTTCCTGCGAGATCATTGTCCCGCCTCCGTAGATCAGCCGGATAGTCGCAGCCAATTCCTTTGGATGGAGGGTCTTCAGCAGATACCCTTCTGCACCAAGCCGCAGCGCTTCTGACGCATAGGTAATCTCCTCGAATGTTGTAATCATAATGACCCGGATCTCCGGCCACTTCTCCTTAATCTGCCGGGTAGCCTCCAGGCCGTCCATTTCCGGCATATGAATATCCATCAGGACAATATCCGGCTGCCCGGCGGCGCATTGCTCCAGCGCCTGCCTGCCGCTCGCGGCAGTACGGAGCCGGAAATCCTTCTCCTCTCCAAGCAGCAGCCTCAGACTCTCGCGGACCAGCGGCTGATCATCTGCCAGCAGGATATCAATCCGCCGTTCCCCTTCCTGCGTCTGGTTAGGGATCATACAGGTTACCAGCGTGCCGTCATTTTCCTGGGAATCAATATATAGCTTGCCCTGCAATGCCGCGAGACGCTCCTTCATACCGGTGAGGCCAAAGCCATACCGCAGTTGAGCAGTTCCCTTGCCGTTATCCTGAATCTGCAGCATGAGCTGGGCCGGATCATATTGCAGAACCACCCGGATGGCGCTGGCCTGCCCATGCCTGCTGGCATTGGTCAGTGCCTCCTGCAGCGAACGGCATAACGTATGTTTGGCCTGCTTAATCACCGCATAAGGCTCGCCCATCGTACGAAACGACAGTGCGACCCCCGTATTGGATTCGAACTGCCCGGCAATCTGCATCAGAGCCCGGTCTAAGGTCACCAGCTCCTCCAGCGGGTCCATCTGATGGACCTGCAATCTCACATCTTCCAGCCCCTTACGGGCCAGCTCCAGAACTCCCTGAAGCTTCTGCTCTCCTTCCTGCGTGGCTACATGCGGCCTCAGCGTTTCCAGACCCAGAATCATCGAAGTATAGTTATGTCCAATCGTATCATGCACTTCCCCAGCCATCCGGTAACGTTCCTCTAGCAAGGTCATGCGTTCAATCTGAGAGGAATACTGCTCCAGAATGGCATATTGCTCGTTGACTAGCGCCAGCTTTTGCCGGATCGCGTTGATCGACTTCGCTCCCGTCTGCAATCCGTATCCGGCTGCGTAGACGAACAATCCGTCCGATAGGCTATTCCAGATCAGCGGGTGCGACAGTTCTTCCCCTATCGTGGGTCCGGCGCTTAAGCTGTACAGCAACAAGGTAATTGGAAGCGTATATAAGTGCGCTTTGCCCCGGGTATGGAAGGCAAGCATCATTACGGCAGGCAGGAATAATCGGGTTACGCCAAAATAGTACGCCAGTGCGAGCGCGATCCCGCCTGCGAATATAAACTCCAAAATAACATACCGCGTCTTGAAATCCCGTCCAACCCATGCAGGAATTACGCCGCCCAGCAGTACTGCTGGCAGCACCAGCCAGAGCGGAAAATCCGGCTTATCCAGATAATACATCAATATAATGACCGCTATGCTCCATAACAGGCGCAGGCACAGAACGGTTAGATCTTGCCACGCCCACCTGGTTCTATTTTTTTGCATCAATCAGCATCTCCAATTCAGCTCGGTCTGTTGTCACATCCCGCATATGACACGCAGTAACTGTTCAATATGACAGCCCGCTTGGTAGGTTAAGGGCAACGGGATTCAGCTAAGCGATATGCAGAATTATATCCTACTACAATCATTTGGAAAAGGGAGGGGTAGCTATGCCGCTGCTTCAAATACGGGATCTGACCAAGATCATTGGCCGCAAAACTCTTGTAGACCATGTATCACTGGAAATGGAAAAAGGGGAAATCCTGGGCCTGCTGGGCCCCAACGGAGCTGGAAAAACAACGACCATCCGCATGATTGTGGGACTGGTCTCCAAATCGGAAGGACAGGTCATAATTGAGGGAATCGACACCGGGCAGCAGTTCTCCGCAGCCATGGGCAAGGTTGGCGTTATCGTGGAACAGCCCGATCTGTACAAATATTTATCCGGATATGACAATCTGATCCTCTTCTCAAGAATGAGTCCGGGCGTCACAGCGGACAGGCTGAAAGAGATCATCGCACTTGTGGGGCTGGAGCAGAGCATTTCCGCCAAAGTCAGCACCTACTCGCTTGGGATGCGGCAGCGCCTCGGCTTGGCTGTAGCCCTGATGCATAAGCCTTCCCTGCTGCTGCTGGATGAACCGACCAACGGCCTCGATCCGGCGGGCATCCACGAGCTGCGGGAGCATCTGAAGAATCTGGCCCGCAAGGAGAATGTCGGCATCCTGATCTCCAGCCATCTGATGTCCGAAATGGAGATGATGTGCGACCGCGTTGCCGTCCTTCAGCAAGGCAAGCTGATCGGAGTGCATCGCTTGTCAGAGCTGGTTCAGGAGAATGACGCGCTCGTACAGTTCGAGGTGGACCGGCCGGAGCTGGCGGTTCAGGTGCTGCAAGCGTTCATGTCAGGTGCGGAAATTACCGCCGGCCACAACCAGCTTCGCGTGCGCCTTCTTAGGAACCGCATTCCTGAAATCAGCCAGAAGCTGCTGGATTCAGGCATCAGCGTATACGGGGTGAACACGGTAAAGCGGACGCTTGAAGACAAATACCTTGAGATTACAGGAGGGCAAGGACATTGAAGCTGATCAACTATATCCGGAATGAGAATATGAAGATTTACAAAAGAAAACGGACCTGGGTGCTCATTGCCCTCGTTGCGGTCTTCGTCATCCTCCAAATCATCAATGTGCGTGCTGGAGATGGGGGCACCGCAGCGGCAGACTGGAGGCCGCAGCTTGAGCAGGAGAATCATCGGCTGGCTGCGGAAGCTGCCGAACCGGATGCGCTGCAGATTGAAATACGGCAGGCGGAGAAAAATATTTTGCTGAACGAATACTCCCTGCAGCATAATTTGCCGCCTGAGACGAATGCCTGGAGCTTTGCAGGGGATCTTTCAGGGAACATTGTATTTGCCGTCTCGCTGATCTCAATCATTATTGCCGGAGAGATTGCAGCTGCCGAGTTTGTGTCCGGCACGATCAAGCTGCTGCTGACCCGCTCGGCCAGCCGGACAGAGGTTTATGCCGCCAAATATATTGCCGCGATCCTGTTCGGACTGGGGTTGACGCTGGTTGGCCTTCTGCTCTCCCTGCTGTTCGGGGGAATCATGTTCGGCTGGGGCGGTCTGGGAGACAGCTATATGTATGTGAAGGATCACACCGTACACCAAACGCCCATGCTTCTTTCAATACTCGGCAGCTACTTGTTCCATCTTCCGTTTCTGCTGATTTCAGTTACGCTGGCTTTTATGATATCTGCGGGTTTTCGCAGTCCTATCTTTGCTATTGTCATTCCCTTGTTCATCTCCGTGGCGGGATTTGTTATTGCTATCGCCATGAACGGCTGGCCGTGGACCCGTTTCTTTATTTTCTCCCATTCCGACCTTATCGGTTATTTCTTGGGTGATCCGGCGGTGAAAGGAATGACCCTCGGCTTCTCTCTGGCTTTTATAGGACTTCATCTGGCAGTCATGCATCTTCTTTCGCACACCCTGTTCGTCAAACGGGATGTCTCCTAACGATACACAATGTTCTTCAATATTATATTTAGAAAAGGGGAATTCGAATGCACCGGACCTGGAGATTAATGATCGTAGGCTGCCTGCTGCTAGTAACCGCTTGCAGCAAGGGCGAAGAAACATCGTCAACGCAGAAGCTTGAACTGGAGGCTGGCAAGCTGACGAAGCTGGTCATAGATAACCGCAACGGAGAAATTGAAGTAAACGGCACAGACACGGATACGATTGAGGTCACCGCCGTGGTCACCGCCAAAGGCATTAGTATGGATAAATTGAAGCTGAAGCTGCGGGCAGAAGGGGCTGCTGCTTATCTGGATGCTTCCTTTGGCAGTCAGATGCTGGCTATGGGTTCGGGAGCTGTGGATCTGAAGATTACACTTCCGCGTGAACTCGCTGTGGAACTGGATTCGCATAGAGACGGCAAACTTAAGGTTGCTGATCTCTCGGCTCCGCTGGAGGTGGATAACGTGAACGGAGATTTAGAGGTAATCGACACCAAAGGCCCGGTAACGCTCACCAACCGGGACGGCGATATTACCGTCCGCAATATTGATGCGGATGTTAATATCCATAATATCAATGGACATATTGCAGTAACCCAGGTAGAAGGTTCGGTTGAGGCTGCTGTCGGAGACGGGTCCCTGGAGCTGGATCACATTACAGGCGATGCCGTGATTTCCCAGACCGGGAACGGTGAAATTCAGCTTGGGGCCATTGGCGGAAACGTAAGCCGAAAATAGCAGCCCAATTGAGGGATTTTCGCAAAAAAATCAGCAGAGTGGCTCCGGCAGACAAATTTTTGCATAAGAGAAAGGGGCTCGTTATACCTTTGCAGTACCCGGCCCCTCATCCTATGGCAGCTCCACCGTTCTTCGCTTCGCCATTGCTCTTGCCGGACATTTGCTGTCCGCCTGCTCTACTTAGGGGCATCCCAGCAAAGCCGGATCTCCGTTCCTTTACCGGGTGCGGAGCTTACGGTGATCTGTCCGCCCATAGCTTCAACCAGTCCTTTGGAGATTGCCATACCCAGGCCGGACCCGTTGGTTGTGGAAGCCGAGTCTCCCCCGCGGTAATACCGTTCGAATAAATTCGCCGCCGTCTGATCTTCCATCCCCTGGCCATTGTCCCGGAAAATAATCGTCAGCCCGCCGTCAGCCCTCTCGCTTAGTATCACAGTAAGCTGTGTGTCCGAAGAATTGTGCAGCAGGGCATTGGCGGTTAAATTGCCGACTACCCTTTCCATCCAAGGCCGGTAGATGCTGGCTGTAATTTTTTTGTCAGGGGATTGATAAATAATCCGCCCCTCTCCATACTCCGGATTGGCTGCAGCCTGGATCAAGGCATTCCCCAGCCATGCATCCATCTCCACCTCTTCCATTTGCGGGGCATGAATCCCCGATCTCTGCCGGTACGTCATAGCCAAATCACTGATCAGCGTATCCATATGGGCCGACTTCTCCAGCATGATGGCAGAGAATTTGCGGACTTCTTCAGGGGACCAGTCATAAGCATCCTCCGCAAGCAAATGGGCGTAGCCTTTTATGGAGGACAGAGGGGTTTTGAGGTCATGGGTGATGCCGGTAATCCATTCTTCCCGCAGTGTTTCCGTCTGCCGCCGCCGCTCCTCGTCACGCCGCAGAATGACAGCCAGCTGATCCATGGACAGCATGACTTCAGCAAAGGTAGAATAACGCCGCCTCCATTTGCCTGAACTGAGCCGGCTGCGCGGGCGGCCATTGCGGTCTGCGGGCTCGTCATAAGTCCCCCGCCCGAGGGAATCGAGCCAAGCCAGCATGTGGAACATAGGCGCCCCGAAGCGGAGTGCATTCAAGAAAGACAGCAGCGCAAAGATCAGCAGGGTCGCCCCCAGCATCCCGGCAATTCCGGTCAGCACAATGCGCAATTCTGCAGAGATCAGCGGGTTTTTGGATGAACGCCCCTCTGTCTTGTTAGGCACCCCTACCACCCAGGTCTTCCCGGTATTCTCATCATAGGCAAAATCCATCCGGGAATCGTATCTCTCGGGATATTTCAAACGCAAAGTAAGCTCTTGTACAGTGTAGGTGTCCGGAATCGATTCCGGCCGGTTGAGCGCTGCCAGCTCGCGGCCCTCCAGATCCAGCAGCTGGACGTACCCTCCCAGTGCCCGAATCCTGCTCCCTATCTTTTCGGGGAGGATAAGCCTGCCATCCATGTAGGAGGAGTGTTCTTCTCTCAGCGCCTGCAGCAATGGCTCTACCGCCTTTGGTACTCCATAGAGAAGTGTGTACACTCTGCCGTGTTTCTCCTGAATCCAGAGGTAGACGTCATAAGGAAACTCCTTTTGCAGCCTCCAATATGCGGCCAGCTCCCCCGGATTGTACTGCACGGGAACATCGGAAGGCTTGTTGTAGGATTTCTCCACCTTTCCGTTTTCGTCCAGACTCTGCAGCCAGCCTTTATTGTGCTTCACTAGCTCCAGAAGCTTCCGGTCAAAGACTATCCCTTCCTCGCCTAACTTAGAGGATTCAACCAGCCGCTGTAAACCAACCGAAGGAAAATTATCGGAAAGACTGATCTCCGACAGCCGCATCAGTACCCAATAGACGGTTACTGCCGCAATGAGCAGCACTACCAGTCCGGCAATGGCCGAATGCAGCACGAATCTAAGCGTGAGCCGCCTTCTTATCTTCATGCCTGTTCCTTGTCCCTCCCGCTGTGCTGCACCAGCTTATATCCCAGTCCTCTGACATTGACCAGAAATACGGGGTTTGCCGGCTCCAGCTCAATGCGTTCCCGGATCCGGTGAATATGCACCATGACCGTGTTATCGTCACTAAGCGCGCCTTCGCCCCATACCCGTTCGTACAGCTCGCTTTTGGTGAACAGCCGGTTGGGATGCTTGCAGAAGAACAGCAGCAGTTGGAACACCAGCGCCGGACAGGCGACTACCTCCCCTTCTACTCTCAGTTCACCCGCCGCCTCATCCACCTGAAACCGTCCAAAATCATAACGGAGATTATGCTCAAACGGCTGTCGCCCTTGTCCGGCATTGACCGGGGAAGGCTGTTTATGGGGAGCGTTATCTTGAACCGGTTCAGGGCCGCCCACCCTACCCAGGTAGCGGCGCAGCTGCGAGCGGATCCGGGCCACCAGCTCCAGCGGATTGAACGGCTTGGTCATATAATCATCGCCGCCAACAGCAAAGCCGGTAAGCTTGTCAAAATCCGAAACACGCGCAGAAAGGAACAGTACAGGCGCATTTGTGGTCTGCCGCAGAAAAGGACAAATCTCAATACCGCTGCGTCCCGGCAGCATCACATCCAGTACGATCAGGTCATACACCTTGCTCTGGCAGGCCAGAATTGCGGCTTCCCCTGTCCCTGCCGAATCTATATCCGTAAATCCTTCTTTGTACAGCACCGTCTTGATCAGCCCGATAATGGACTCTTCGTCATCGACGAGCAGAATGGCAGCCTGATTCATGCCGGTTCCCCTCTCCATTACATAGTCGCAACTATCATAACATGATTGGCTCCGCCTGACTGGCTGCTTAACCTTAACAATAGCTTAATTCGCCTCTCCAGGCAGGAACCCATAGTTAAGAGACCGTTAATGAAGCGTTACAGTAGCGGCAAGATTGGCAGCATACAATGAAGAGGCAAGAAGAATATCAACAGCCCGGGAGGAGTCTGACATGCGAAGTTTAAGCACAATGATGGCGGGTACAATGGTTCTGGCCGTCTTACTAACAGCTTGCGGAGGAGAGGATACAATGAATAAACGCCCGGAGTCATTTGCAGCCCCCACACAAAACACGGCGCAGACTAAGGCGGCTGCATCACCAGAAACCAGTACCCGCGGACCACAGGATGTACAGCCGGAGCATTTGGCCGAGGCTCTGTTAAGCGGGAATTACAGCGGAATTTATAAGCGGTTTAGTCCTGAATTTAAGCAGCAAATCAGCGAAGCAGAGGTTGCGGAAATGGGTTCGGCCTTCATACAGGGGGTTACAGCCTTTAACCCGTCCACGGTCATGCTGCTGAACGGCAGTGAACAGCGGGTATGGACTAGCGGGGCGGGCGATAAGGGGATCTTTGCTGTCTTCGATGATTCAGGTACGATTCTCGGTCTGAACATTACGGGGTTGTCCGCCTATCCCGATTCCGATAACGCACTGACCAAAACCGCCATGGCCCTGCCTTTCCAAGGGGAGTGGCTAGTATTCTGGGGTGGCAGCAACGTATTGAACAACTACCACTATGAGTACGCAAGCCAGCGGTATGCTTATGACTTCGTGCAGGCGGCCGGTGGTTTCTCATACGAAGGAGATCCGCTGGACAATGAGAGCTACTATACGTTTGGGCAGAATATCACTGCCCCCGCTGACGGAGTCGTTACCGGAGTCGTAAACGACATTCCCGACAATACGCCTGTTGGCGTCACGAATGAAAAAGAGCCCGCCGGCAATGTGGTGGTCATTGACCACGGCGGGGAATACAGCTTTCTGGCCCATCTGAAGCAAGGCTCGGTCACCGTAAAGAAAGGCGATTCGGTCAAAACAGGCGATGTGATCGGGAAGGCTGGCAATTCCGGCAACTCCAGCGAGCCGCATTTGCACTACCAGGTATCGGACGGAGCCGACCTGTTCAGCTCCCGTTCCCTGAATATCCGGTGGAAAGATAACCTCCAGCCGCTAAAGGGGCAGACTGTTGCGCTCAAACCACATACTCAGCCATAATCCGCTCGATATCGAATGGCGTAACACCTTTTTCCACCGAAAATATCGCATCAGCCTGATCCGCAGTATCTACTAGTTCCCCTCTTGCCTTAGCATGGAGGCGGAATAAATCATAGAGATCGGGTTTCCGTAAATCAGTCATAGCTTTACCTATCAGGACCATGCCTTTTTGGTTCCCCTCCACATTATTGTAGTAATGAGGGTGTCTGGTCAGAGAAAGATCCGTCCAGATGATCTTGCGTTCTACCAGGTCCAGGATAACGGGAACGGCAATCTCCGTGTCAGCGGTGACATCGATTTTATTGCTAACCGTAGAAGGCTCAAAGATCTCACCGGAGCCGGGTTTCCCGCGCATCATCCAGCCCACAAAGCACTCCGGCAAGTTACAGTAGGGTTGGTTAGTGAAAGAATGGAGAGTTGCCACAATATAACGTCCGCCATAATCGACGATGGAGGGAATATGCAGATCAATGAATTCGCATGCGCCTTGAGGGGCTGATACGATATCTCCGCTGTGGACGGCTTTGTATTTGGAGGACCGTAGATTCGTATAAGAGATATGCTCAACATACTGCCAATTGTGATCATACAAGACAGCGGACAGGTCAATATCTACACGGCCTGTAGGCGTACCGTTCACCGTCCCCTCTTTCCACCAGCTGAAGAAACGGACAGTGTCCCCCTCCATCATCGGCACACGGCTTCCCCGGACAATCGTATGCAGTGCTTTACTTGCCGACCTTTGGGAGAACGGCACATGATAATCCTGCAATCGTTCATCGACATATACCCTTCCCAGAGGGGGGAGCAGGGAGAACCTCTCTATAAGCACCCGTTCGCACAATTGCACAAGGTCTTGGCATGCCGCTTCATCAATCTCCGGGAGAGTATCGGGAACAGCAAAGGCCTTGGCAACATTTCCTTTAGGGAAAAAGACACGCAGCTCATGCGGCTCATGGCGGCGGGCAAAATGATTTTGCACTTGAAGCAATACAGGCGTCGATACTTGATTGGCCACTTCACCAAATGCCAGCACGACATACTCCGTATATTCGGTTGACCGCAATAATTGATCCAATCTTCTGGCAAATTCACCCGGACGCTGCATCAACAGATCGATCAACGTCCAGATCTGACGATACTGGAATGCAAGTTCTACGCTTCCGTTAAAGGTCGTAAAGGGTTTATTATTGCGTAAAATAGCAAAAGCTTCCTCACAGCGCATATACCGGTGCTTATATTCAGAGGGATGCAGGATTTCACCTAACCGAATCCAGCGCTCCTTATATCTCAGCATATCTTCTGTAATAGGGTGGCAGCGTTCCAGCAGTCCAAGCAGCAACCGTCTCTCGCGGCGCTTGAATTTACGGAACCGCGTGGCTTCAGCCAGACTGACATCGCCATCCGACCAGGCCACAGCCAAACGAAGCACATCCGTAGCGGTTGTAAAATATTGTCCAATCTGCTCTACGTTGGCCTTCTCATGCTTCAATAAGGAAGCAGCTACGAATCCGGCATTCTCCTTGAATGGAATCTCGGACGGAAGAATCTCATGTATTGCATCGGGATCTGCGGACTCCAGAACGGTATCTATGTCTTGTTTGTCTGTTTCGGAGATCGATCCCTTGGCCTGTATAAGCTGGCTTATCAGGGCATGCAGCTCCGCTGCGCTTCCCAGATCAATCACTTTCAGATTTATCTGATCCAGCAATGCCGGTCTGTCTGCAGCCCCATGCTCAGGCAGATCCAGGGTAAGGTAGTGATAAACGGCATTCAGATACAGCTCCGCATCATCCGCCTGCATGACCTGCATTGGGAACGCCGGGTACATCGGACAGTATTTCACATGCGCACCTGCCATTACCCTTAAGTCTGCAATCATTTGATCGTATACTGCTTCGAACTGCTCTTTGGATAAGGTACACAAAGCGCGTATCAAAGGGCGCGAGAAGGTAAATCCAAGTGTCTCCATATTTTTGATGGCTGTTGCCAAATGAGCCTTCGGAAGCCGGTCCGGCCCTTTTCCTTCATTTATAATCAGTTTGTTTGCTCTGCGCAGATAGATGGTATTGTTCATCATAAAAAGTGTCCAGGAAAGCCATATCCCTAATATCATTGGAAGATTCAGCAGAAGGAAGGAATATGATAGCCTGGACGCCTCCTCTCGTGATAGAAGTACCTCAGGAAAGCTGCGACCCTAGTTTCGCCAATGAAGTAGAAGGAAGGATCGCAATAGCCTGAAGATCAACGTTCAGAATCCGTGACTCCGAACCTTTGATGTACCCATCATCCCACACCCGGCCTCATGCAAACAGGGTAAAAGTATTACGACATTTCTCCGCGCTGTCTCAAACGGCAAGCTTTAGGGCCATCCTTATTCGGGATGGCCCTGCTTAGTAATTAATGGAATAACAATCACATTCTACCGTATCAAAGCTCTGAAGAACCTTGGGAGCTGTCCTATAAAATTCTGCGGGCGGTTACGAACCGCGTCCTCCACTGCCCGTCGAAGGCCTCCATATGCACGTTAAGTTTGGTGGAGTATGTATGCAGGATCTGATTATTCCCGGCGTATATCGCTACATGGCCGATGTCCAAACCGCGTGCGCTGAAGAACAACAGGTCACCCGGACGCAGCCCGTCCAGCCCGACCTCCTTGCCTTCCTTCGCCTGGTCAAAGGATACACGGGGGAGCTCGATGGACAAGGTATCCTCGAATACGCGCTTCACAAAGGAGGAGCAGTCGAAGGTTGCGGTCTGGTCAGGTGAAGCGCCAAATTCATACGGCGTGCCGAGGAAGGTCTTACCGTAAGCGATCAGAGCCTCCGCTTGCTTATCTGTAAGGGAGCCGCTGGTGTAATCGGTATATTTCGGTTTGGCTGAGATGTATCCCGTCCGGTTGTTCCCGGTCACCACCTTCAACCACAGGGCATCGACAACGCTCACCACATGTACCTTCGTACCTGCGGAGAGCAGTTCCGGACTTACGGGATCGCTCTTCGCATCCGGTAAGCTGCGGAGGTTGACTCCATGGAGAATCGAGGTTTCATAGATAATCCCGGAGGAGATTTGCACGGATTGGGTGCCGGGTACCCAGTCTACCTTATTGCCCAAGGCTTCACTGACGAAGCGCAGCGGGATCATTGCCGTGTTCTCGGCAATTTGGCCGGGAACCGCCAGACTTAGTGTCTGCCCGTTCAGCTCGGCAGTTCCCGCTCCCATCCGGTACGTAAGCGTGGTATCCGCCTTAATTGCGGTGACCGTTTTATCCGCGTTGTTCCAGGACAGCTTGGCCCCTTGCGCTTCAAATAATCCGCGCATCGGTACTAACACTGTACCGTTTAGATTCAGCGGCTGGACCCCGGATTGAATCCGCTGGCCGTCCAGGTAGACGGAGATCGCCCGGGCTTCGGCCTGCGGCCGGGCATCCGCATGGACAACGCCGGAGGAATAGAGTGAAAGGGTTAGCAGAGACAGAAGTGCAGCATTGCGCTTATCCATATATTCATCACCTTTTGTATAGATTTGTACCTATACAGTTGGACGAAGCAGAAGCGAAATGGTTTTGTGGTAAATGATGGCACCCTGACAACGTGGATTAACCCGAAAAAGCCACAGTAAAGGAATTCCCGGCTATCCTTCCATAGGTTCAAAACCTTGGATATTTGTTTTTTCCCTCTTTCTTCTATTCACCGTAAACAAAACAAACAATAGAATAAACCATAGCGGTGTCAGCAATAAGGCCGGACGCGTTTCTTCAGCAAACAGCATAATAATGAGGATTGCAGCAAACAACGCAAGGACGACATAATTAATAAAGGGTGTCAGCGGAGCTTTAAATTTTGATCCGGCCTGCAATTCGGGTTTGGTTTTCTTATACCGCAAATGACAGACTAGAATGACACCCCAGACCCAGATGAAACAAATGGCACTAATGGTTGTCACGATTCCAAAGGCAGTTTCCGGAATCAGCTTGCTCAAAAGAGCGCCAACGGATAAGACAAGCGTAGATATGAGCAAAGCGTTGCTTGGCACATGGTTTTTATTCAGCTTGGCAAAATGGGAGGGGGCCTGCTCATTTCTGCTCAAATTATATAGAATTCGGCTTGTGGAGAACATCCCGCTGTTGCAGGCAGACGCGGCTGAAGTTAATACGACAAAGTTAATAATGCCTGCGGCAATGGGAATCCCCACTAAACTGAATGTTTTTACAAAAGGGCTTTCTGCCGGATTAAGCTCCGTCCATGCGTTGATGGATAATAGGGCAATAATCGCACCCACGTAGAAAAATAGAATTCGCAAAGGAATTTTATTAATCGCCGACGGAATGCTTTTTTCCGGATTGGAAGTTTCCGCTGCCGATACCCCCACCAGTTCCACACCGACAAAGGCGAACACAACCATTTGAAAGGAAAGCAGGAAGCCTGAAATTCCGTTCGGGAATACTCCCCCATGTGTCCAAATATTACTGAGCGTCACTGTGCCGGCATCTGTTTTGAATCCAATCACCAGCAAAATGGCTCCGATGGCAATCAATGCGAGAATAGTCACTACCTTGATTAAGGCAAACCAAAATTCCAATTCGCCGAAATTTTTTACAGTTAATAAGTTGAGTCCTAATAAAATGATTAAACAGATGACGGCAGGGACCCATTGCGGGATATCAAACCAGTACTGGACATATACCCCAACAGCGATAATGTCAGCCATAGCCGTCATGATCCAACAAAACCAATAGGTCCATCCGGTTACAAACGCCGCCCGCGGCCCAAGATAGTCTTCGGCAATGTCTGTAAACGATTGATAACCTGCTTTAGACAACAGAAGTTCTCCCAATGCCCTCATCACAAAAAAAACGGCAATACCCACGATTAGATAAGCAAAGATGATGGATGGCCCTGCCAGCTGTATCGCTTTACCCGATCCTAAAAACAATCCGGTGCCGATGGTCCCGCCAATGGCAATGAGCTGAACATGCCGATTCTCTAAATCCCTCTTTAGTTCTTGTGGTGCCAACTGAAACTCCCCCTCTAAAATCTAAGTAATTTTTCCACGTGAAAAAACGAACAAGGAATGCTGACAATAAAAAAAGAGACTGGATGGGCTCCAATCTCTCAGGTCATAAGAATAATAAATAAAATACATAAGTGATTCTGACGGTGATCAGAACAACAAATGAATTATCCAGTACTCTTCTGTCCTTTTGCCTGAGATTATGAACCCTTCGGCGCCGGGGAATCCCCACGGTCTCTCCAGAAGCTGCTCCTGCTATAGTGTCATCCATAGCAATCATAGCTTTTAGCTTTTTAGTTTTTTGATGTCAACTTCGTGTAAATATTTTTCAATATTAATCATAGCCGGGCTTTTTGTCAATAACATTAATTACCGCGCTCGCCAAAATAATTAGTGTAGGGCTTGAACTTTGCCAACACGTCATCTACCTTGTGCATCCGTTCCTCCAGGCTTCCCCGGAGCGTAATATAGGGAATCCGCCGCTCCTTCAAGTCTGCAATGATTTGCTTATGGAAAATATGCCGCTTCTGATTCCCGCTGCGGTCCCATGTATCCTCGTAAGGAATATCATCGTCGCAGAGGAAAAAAAGGTCATACCGCTGCGCATTTTCCAAAGCGATCCGGGTTAAGCGTTCAGGCGCCCGGCCGTGGTAATCCAGGGCAAACATATAAGTCGTGATCGCGTTGGTATCGACAAAAAGGTATTTATTCGCTTGCAGTAAAGCCTGCTCTTCCCGCTCCATATGGCCTACAGCGATTTCATCGAACGCCTTGAGGCTGATTCTGCGGTCCACCTGATGCTCCGTCCAATAATCGCGCCCGTATTCGCCCGCATAGGTTGTGCGATACCGCTGGGCCAATGCTTCGGTAATTGTGGATTTGCCCGTCGACATCGCTCCCACAAAAACCACTTTTGTAATTAAGTCCCGATATACAATATCGCTCACATATGCCCGGTACTTGTAAGGATCGGAACGGACCATGGTCGCTGAAACCGGCACCCGCCCGCGGGCTTCATCCACCCGCCGGTCCACTGCGCCCAGAGCGATGCTCATATGCTTTCCGTAAAATTCGCTGGAGTAGAAATGCGTCACTTGCTCGCCGTTCAGCAGCCCCAGAATATATTGCTCTTCCCTTATCTCATGCTCCCGGTCGTCCGAATACCCATCCGGCCCATCCCAGGCTTCGATCACCCGAACCGCCGGGTAGAGCTTGCGAATCCAGTTCGCCCGGACATGCAGCGGGATCGTTGTCACCGTCGTCTCATAGATCACCACAATCAGTTCATCGACCTCTTGCAGCGCCGTCTCGATCATGAACTGATGCCCTTTATGCAGCGGGGCGAACTTCCCGAGTGTTAAGCCAAGTGTCTTCATGCGGACACCTCCCTAGCTCCCTTGTTCCAATTGTAGTAGCCGTATACAGCGTTAACCAGATATGCGCTCCACATGACAATCATCAGCAGGCCTTCCCCGCTCCCCTCCAGCATTCGAATGACCCACAGCAGCACCGTGAACATATTGAGGACGATATAGACCAGCCATTGTTCCTTGAATCTCCGAACCATCAAAAGTGTAGCCACAACGGATAACACCGTCGTAATGGCATCAATATACGGCGAGTTCTGCCCCGGTATGAACGATAACCCAAATCCCAGCAGCAGGCAGCCCGCTATGCAGATTGCCCCCACTAGAAGCAGGCCCTTGAGCTCCAGCTGACGCATGGACAGCTTACCGTTATTACTGTTATTTTTCCACATGTAGAAGCCGACGACATTCATAGGAACAAAGAATAGCAGATTCAGCATAACCTCTCCAAATAAACCGTTGACGTAGGCCAAATATGCATAACCAACAGTATTGTACATACCAAACACATAACTCATCAGGTTGCCCTTCGCCGCTAGCACCACGCACAGCACCCCGGTGATAAAGACCGTAAATCCGAATAAGGAATCCTTAGAAATCACCGTGAACCCCACAGCAATTGAGGTAAACAACACCAGCCACGCCAATTCAAACAGGTTCCAACCGCCCCACGATTTATTCACTTGCATCCCCTCTGCTTTCATCCGATTTGTGTATCATAAAATCATCCATATCTTACTTCCTTATTGATAATAACATATTGTTAATATCATTGAAAGCAAAAATGCTCATTTTATGAATCGGATGATGCATAGGAGAGGCTTAAGCTGGTATTGTACCTCACAGCTTCCAACGGCAGGTCATTGTTAAGCTGCCTTCGTGCAGCTCCGCTGTCAGCGTGCCGTTCATCTTATCCATGAGACTTTTGGCGATGGAAAGACCAAGTCCCGATCCTTGGGCAGACCGGGTCCGGTCGACCGTATAGAAGCGGTCGAATAGCAGCCTCACATCGATGTCGGATAATTCCTTCGCTTCGTTCACGATCCTCAATTCGGCTGTCTTCTCCCGTTGCCCGAAGCAGATTTCCACATGACCGGCCGCATGCTTGACAGTATTGATAAGCAAATTCTCAACAACCCTCCGCACGGCTGATTCGTCGGCATATACAGTCACCGCTTCCTTCGTCAGCCGGATGTCCGGCGTAATATTCCGTTCGTTGAACCGGTCGTAGAAACCAACCAGAATGTCTGACAGGAGGACAGTCATTCCGATCCGCTCGGTCTTAAGCTGATAATCCGGAGATTCGATTAAGGACAGCTCGAAGAAATCGTTCAATAGCGCTTGCAGCCGTTTCGTGCGGTTTTTAACGATTGTGAGGTATTCGTGCTTTTCCTCGGGCGTAATAGGCTCTGCTTCCAGCAGTTGAATATAGCCGAAGATGGAGGTCAGCGGAGTACGGATATCATGTGAAATGTTCGCAATCGCCTGCCGCAGCTCATTTTCGGTTCGTCTTCTGCGGGCCTCTGCGCCGACTACAAGATCGGACTGGCGGTTAATTTCACCCGCAAGCGCTTCGAGCCGCCGGTCGAATAGAGTCACGTCTATTTTTTTACCGGTTGTCCCCTTATTATAATGGCGCAGTTGCGCCGTCATCCGCCCCAGCTCCCGCCTCATCAGCAGCAGGTGGGCAAACAGAAGGGCCGCCACCGTAACCGATATGATCGTTATGATCAGCAAGCCTCTTCCGCCCCTCTCAACTTTTATTTTATTTCCTTTCTGCGGAACACTAGAATCCCGAGCAGCCCGGCTGCGACAATCGTCAGCAACGGCACAAGCAGGAGCGCCGGCAGATCGCCGCTGCCGATACTGGGCTTGCTAATATCGCCCATCAGCTTGAATATGGAATAATCATACACTGTAGTAAAGAAAGGGATGTACTTACCCAAGCCACCTAAAATTGTATCAATCATCAGGAAGAAAATCATCGAGAAGCCGATCGTCTTGCCGCTTTCGGTGAACACGGCAGTGAACAGCGCCCCAATCGCCGCGTAGCCTGCAGTGTACAGCAGTGTCAGTCCGAGGGCCCGCGGTATGAAGAACGCGTCTACCCCTTCCGGCAGATGGCCGAAACCTGAAAGCAGGGAAACTTCGGTCGTGCTTACGACCGGGAATACCAGGGAGATCACCATGGCTCCAACCGAGAAACCGATCAGCTTGGCGGTGAACAGCCGCCCTCTGTCGTTGCCCGACGATGCGATCGTCTTCATGACACCCGTTGCATATTCACTCGCGATGAAGAATCCGGCCAGCGCCGCTACGCCGAATTTGATCACATAGCCATTGCTTGCCATAAATTTAAGCAGAAATTCGGCTCCTGTGAACTGCGGATCTCCACTCGACTTATTGTCAAAATAGTAAAGCAGCGGATAGGCCAATGAAAGAACGGCGGTTACGAGCAGCAGCACCCGGAAGGATCTGTCCTTACGCAGCTTGAACAGCTCGGATCTGATCAGATTATACATGCCCGGCACCTCCGATCCGCTTCATGAAATAGCTCTCCAGGTCTTCACCCATCGGCATAAACTGCTCAATTTCCAGGCCTGCGGAGAAAAGCGCCGTCGATACTTTGCCCGGCTGTTCCGTGTGACCATACAGCTTGATGGCCCCATCCGGCATCACTTCGAAATCGTTGGTGCGGAGCTCGTTCTGAATAACCGTTGCCGCCTTGTCCGGATTATCCGCTTTGATATACACGTACTGCTGGCATTTATCGTTCAATTCCTGAGCAGTAAGCTGCTCCAGCAGCCTGCCGTGATGAATGATGCCGTAATGGCTGGCCAGCAAATGCAGTTCGCTCAGAATGTGGCTGGAGATCAGAATCGTTATCCCTCGTTCGTGGTTGAGCTGCTTGAGCAGCTCGCGCATTTCGATGACGCTCATCGGATCGAGCCCATTGGTTGGCTCGTCCAGAATTAGAAATTCCGGATCGCTTAGCATGGCGATGGCCAGACCCAGCCGCTGCTTCATGCCAAGCGAGAAATTCTTCACTTTCTTCCTGCCTGTTCCCTGTAGTCCTACCAATTCCAGCATCCTTGCAACACAGTCTTTGCCGGGGATACCCCGAAGGAGCCGGTTCACCTCCAGATTCTCGGCAGCGGTCATGTGGGGGAACAACGAGGGACTCTCGATAATCAGCCCCATCCGCTTGCGGGCCTGGGTCAACGCCCGCTCACCGCCGGCACCGAACAGCTCGATACTTCCGCCGGACGGAAAAGCAAGTCCGGTAACAATGCGCATCAGCGTCGATTTCCCGGCTCCGTTCTGCCCGATAAAGCCATATATGGAGCCTTTGCGGATTGACAAATTCACTTTATCGAGCGCTGCGCTGCCTTTGAACTTCTTAGACAATTGATTCGTTTGCAATACATATTCGCTCATTGCCGTCTTGGCCTCCCTTATGTGATAGACCAAGTATAGAAACGAAAACTTAAGCGGGGCTAAAGCCAATTCTTAAGAATGTCTTAAGGCTTCAGCCGGTAGCCCATGCCCCATACCGTCTCGATAAATTCGCTGCCGGGCGCAGCCTTCGCCAGCTTGCTCCGCAAATTGCTCATATGGACGTTGACCGTATTGTCGTCTCCGTAGTATGGCTCATCCCATACGCTTTCGTATAGATTGGCTTTTGTGAATACCTTTTTCGGTGCCGATAGAAGCAATGCGGCAATCTCGTACTCCCGGGCGGTCAGTGCAACCTCTGTCCCCTCTGCCGTCACCGTCTTGGAATCAGGGTCGAGCATCAGTCCCTTATGCTGCAGTACGGCCGGCACAGCCGGCGGAGCAATCTGCGCATACCGGCGCAGATGGGAATCGATGCGCGCCGATACCTCCTCAATGTCGAAAGGCTTCGTAATAAAGTCATCCGCACCTCCGCGCAGCGCCGACACCTTGGTCTGCTGCTCACCTTTGGCCGAAATGATGATGACTGGCATACCGCCCCGCACGCGGATCCATTTAAGCAGCTCCTCGCCCGTCATTCCCGGCAGCATCAGATCAAGCAGCACCATGCTCCATGGCCGCTGCTCCAGATAAAGCAGTGCCTCCGTTCCGGAGAAGGCAGGCTGTGGCACGTAACCGCTTTTTCTTATAATGCTGCACAGCAGCCGGCTGATGTCACTGTCGTCCTCGGCCACGAGAATATTAATTGAATTATTCATCTAATCTCCTTGTACGATCTGTAATCAGCTTTCAATCCTACGTTCATCAGCATATATGATAGACTATTTTTGCCTTTGATTCCATAATAGCCTTGCTGGGCCCGCTTCTCGATGGCTGATTCCTTACTGAATAAATCAAAGCAGCCCCCATGACCCCTGAAATGCGGGGTTGGAGGCTGCTTGTGAGAAAAATGCTCTTTGCCATATAGCTTGGACTTCAGCTGCTAAGAACTATCACTTTGCACTGCGGTCCACAAGTTCACGAGGATTAACCTTGTTGTCCATCAGAAGCGGAGTCTTTGCACCTTTTGCAATTTGATCCCAGGCTACCACTTTAAAGTTTTGGTTAAGCTCTTTGCCATTGTTGATGTTGGAATCATCCTGTGCGATGAAAATGCCATAAGGGAACTGTTCGCCCAGTCCGAACCCGAGTACATCGATACCGTCGGTTACCGAGGTGCCATCGGTCAATGGGCCATCGGCGATTTTGAAGCTGGTAAGGTAGGCGTTATTGCCTTCACGGTCATATATCGCATAGCTGTCGCTGCCTTGGCTGGAGGCGATTAAGTAACCATGGCCGCCGGCGCCATAATAGAGAGTCAACCCTTCAATATCATCCTGCAGCCGGCGTCCATCCGCAATATCAACAGTGGACAGAGGTTTGGTGCCGCCGTCAGGCTCCGCATCATATTTGTAGATCGCGTAGTCCTCTTCTGCAATGTACATCTTGCCATATTCATCATCGGCTACCATGCCTTCGGATTGCGTAGCCAGCTTAAACTCGCGAACGAGCTTGCCTGAAACTTTGCCATTTCCATTATCGGCCAGCTCATATTGCTCAAATTCGCCCTCTTTGCCCAGCACCAATGCGTAATATTTATCTGATTTCAAGCTGTGATAAAAGCTGAATCCGTATACCTCTTCCATCTTCGCTTTAATGGGTTGTGCTGCGATGTCCGTCAACTTCCCGGTTGCCCCATCCATGGCAAAAATATCAATCGTGTTCGTAGAACGGTTCGTCGCGCCAACAATATCTACTTTTTTACCGCCAAGCTGAAAATCATAACGAATATCGATATTATTCATCTTTCCCACTTTATAATTTTGAAGCTCTTTACCGTTCAAATCATAGACAAGGACGCCCCCGCCTTTATTTGTAGCAATGATTTTGGAGTTCGCCGGGTTCGCAGAATCGAGCCAGATGGCCGGGTCATCGGCTGCATCCTCGCCATCTTCAACAGCTGCCGTCTCAACCTGGGCGGTTACCGGATAAGGGGTGATGATATCAGCGGAATTGGTGAACTTTGCATTTTCCGCAAGAATAGCTTGAAGCAGCTTGGAAGGAATGTACATCTTGCCACCGACTAATTTGACCTCCGTTGCAAGCTCGCCGGCTTTACCCGCAAGACGATATTCCTTCTCGCCGGTTGTGAACGTGCCTGCGAATCCGTTCTTCAGCTTGACCAGTGCCGACTTATCGTCGCTATCCCAAGTGATTGTTGCTCCGATCTCTTCCATATGCTTGCGCAGAGGTTCATATCCATTTAGGCCTGAGGCTGGCGCTGCGTTTGTTGTTGCGGCAGGGAGTAGAGCACCTGCAAGGAGCAGCGTAGATAGTACAGTTTCCCATGTTTTCATTGAGTTCAATGTTCCCCTCTATTGTTTATAATTGCTTAACTATAGAAGATGAGTGTAAAAGAAGTATTAACGGACAACTGCGCCTTTGTAAAATTCACGCTGTAAATTCAAGACTGAACCCTAAATAATAAACAAGCTGATGTTTCATCTTCATGATAGGTATATTCAATCCCATATTGAAAAATCCCAAGTTTTCCTCCTTAAAAGTAACTTTTTGTAAATGGAGGGCTAGCCTGGTTACGGCTTATCTCTCCGGTACATATCGACGCTTTTATATCCCTCGCCTAGAATCTTTTTCATTTCTGCCCGCCGTTTTGCTCTAGTCTCCTCTTGTACGGCACTGTAAACATACCGGGCCCAATCCTTCCGGTAACCGGGAGTCAGGGATTGGTACAAAGCCAACGCCTCCGGACTATCCTGCAACTCTTTTTCCACGGCAGGGATCATAGAGGTATAATCGTCCACACGCTGACTCGGCTTGGAGGACGTATCCTTTTTCTTTCGTGCCTCCTCTTTAAAACCGACAACGGTAAACACATCGTTTAAGCCCACCATACGCGCAAATTTCAGGCTGCTCGATCCAATATAGCCGTCCTCACCGGCCCCTACTCCTTCAAAAAGGCTGTCTCTATGGATATAGGTGGAATAAACCTTATTCCCCTTTTTGGGATAAGCTGCGTACAAATAGCCGCCTTTATTTAAATAGTTATGATCAATCACTTGATTGACGAGATCCTGCAGCGACTTCATATTGAGCACATAGGCAAAAATGAGATCATACTGGCTGTCTGTTAATTCGGTAACATGATCTCCTAACCCCGACAAACTATGTTCATCCTCTGGTCTGTACAATACAGCAACCCTTTTGAATTTGTGTAAATTTAATTTTTCTACAATAGTTTTAGCCATGTGCGGGACCCTCCGTTAGATGTGTCACAGCTTCTGAACCAACTGCTCCCCTTTTGTCTGTATATATCTGAACATTGCTATGCATACCGCTATCATAATCATTCCAACACCTGACATCATGAGTTTGCCATTCACATGGGGCAGAAGAAGGGATGTCCCCAATGGAAATAATAGACTAATGATCCCTGTGAACATAGATACGAGGATAGCCGCACTCTGTTTGACCACCGCAACTTCACTTGTCCACTCCAGGTTAGGCAATTTCAAATTAATAATAACGCCCATCATCGCTGAATAACAAGCATATATCGAAGGGATAACAAGCAATAATAAGCTTTCGGTCCACCCCATACGCAGCGATATCATAAGCAGTACACCACTCACAACCACAATCGGCAGTGTAATGGTGAGGTTCACGGCAACTTTGCTAAGCAATATGCTTTGTTTCGATACGGGTGAGCTTTGCAGGATCCACAAATGTTTACCTTCAAGGGAAATGGCGCTTGACGTTGTACAGCTCAAAGTTACAAATAAGGAAACTATGATTGGAGCCAGCGTACTCAGATAGCGGGAGAATTGTGGGATTTCGATCCGTTCCCCCAGCTTCTCCGGGCTGACAAACAATAAGGCAATCGACATCACCAGTAATAGGATCATGCCCATACTAGTATTCAGCACATAAATAGAAGAGCTAAAATACCGGCGCAACTCCTTCTTATACAGTGCACGAAATGGAGATGAGGCTTCCAACGGCTTCATTATATATTTACCGCTTGCATGGGAGGTCGTTAACCCTGTATGAATAGCTTTATATCTTGTGCCAAGTACAGTGGCAAATATCATAAATGAAAGTACCGATAGCGCGATAAATAATAACAATGAGCTCATCCGGTACGAACAAACAGCATCTACATACACGGCTGCAAGGGGATACAGTTTAAATACCATTTCTGCCAGCCCAGTCCCCATATCAGCAAGCGCCTGCCCGTTTTCATTCATCCCAAATGAACCAACCATCAGTGCAATCATTACGGCAAAGGTTAAGACCAGGCTGATTATCCGGCTCGCTTTAAACCGGGAAGAGATCCAGCTAATGCATGAGCCAATAATCGTTGCAGCAATAATCGGCAGTAATTGAATAAAGAAGAGTGTTATTAGAAAAAACAGATAAAATAACGCCCCGGGATTCACTTTTATAGCATAGACCATACCTGCTGGCAGCATTACCATGACCGAAAAAAACAAATTCAGCACATAGAGCTGAAGCATACGGCTTGCGACAACATGACTCGTCTTGATAGGCAGCGACATCACCAAATCGTAGTCTCTGTAGCTGAATAATACACCGCTCGCCTTATAGACCGTTGTGAAGAACCCTACAAGTGAAGTAACAGCCATCATTATGGCCAGCAGCAGGTCCATCCGGCCCATTTGTTCAAGGGCCAGCGCCATCATAAAACTGTATCCAAAGGAAGCCGCTGCTATCATGAGCACACCTGCCAGAATACCGATGCTCAGCAGAAGCGATTTGCGTCTTTCCTTTACATCTTTGGTATGCAGCGCTTTATTCAAGCCAAAGGAAGAGAGTAACTGGATCTTTGTTAATCTCCAAATATTAATCATTATCTATCAGCTCCAGAAATACATCTTCCAGGCTATTCTTGCCCTTTACTTCTTCCGTCTTGCCATGGGCTATCAATTGTCCCCCCTTGATGATCGCTATCTTATTGCAGAGCTTCTCTGCCACATCCAGTACATGGGTTGAAAAGAAAATGGCACTGCCGTTGCTGCACAGTTCTACCATGATAGTCTTTAACATGTGAGCTGCCTTTGGATCAAGGCCAACAAAGGGTTCATCTAACACTAACAACTTTGGTGTATGAATGAGAGCAGAGATTATGGCAAGTTTCTGCTTCATACCATGAGAATAGGATGAGATCATATCCCCTAAATTCGCCGTAATCTGAAAAGCATCGCTGTATTTTTTAATGAGCCGCTCACGGTCCGCCTTGGATACGCCAAAGAGATCACCAATAAAATTCAAGTACTGTATCCCGGTAAGATGGTCGTACAGATCCGGGTTATCAGGAATATACGCAGTATTCGCTTTGCAGGCCACCGGATCTTTCTTAATGGAGATGCCGTCAATTGCAATATCCCCTTCCTCAAAATCAAGCACACCAACTACTGCCCGGATGGTCGTTGTTTTGCCTGCACCGTTATGGCCGATAAAGCCATAAATATCGCCTCGCTCGACCACTAAATTCAAGTCATCTACCGCCTTTTTACCTCCCTTGTAGCTCTTGGTAAAATGTGTGATTGTAAGCATTCCCTTCACCTCTTCTTTGGTGTATGCGGTTTTCGAAGAGCGTATATCTCCGTCTTATACGCCTTTTTCAACAGAATATTTATAATACGTATAGCCCATGCTAATCGTTCATTTGTCTGCGAGAATATCCCACACGCAAACAAGCGGACACCTTGTAGGTGTCCGCCCCATTGCCAGAGCACTGCCGGATATTCCCCCCGAGTCTCCAGTCTAATCCAGCGCCCTTACCGTCTCCCCTTCAATCAATACAGGCTGGTAGTAGGTGCTGTTTCGCAGATCCTTCTTTCCTTGCAGCTTCTTAATGACCCATTCTGCGGCGTCGCGTCCCATTTGTTCCTGGGGGTGTGTCAAAGTCGTCAGTTTAATGCTGGCGTTCTTGGCAATGTAAGAATTGTCCTGGCCAATAATGGATAAGTCCCCCGGAACAGAGATGTCCAGTTGTCTGCATACATTTACAGCTTCCAGGCCTACCTCGTCGTTATAGCAGACAATTGCCGTCAACACATCTCTATTTTCGCTTAGGAATTTCTTTAGGCTGGCGGGCAACGCCTGCTTCGTCTCAGTATCGAAGGAGAGCACCTGCTCGGGATGAAACCGCAATTTGGCTTCTCCAAGCGCTTTGATGTAGCCTTTCATGCGGTATTTTCCTTGTAAATCATCCATTTTGGCAATGATGCCGATTTGGGTATGTCCTTTGGAGATCAGCTCTTTGGTTGCCAGATAACTGGACTGGACGTCATCGAGACAAAAGAAGGGCACCTCCAATTCTTCATAATAGGCATTAATCATGATGAAGGGAACATCCTGTTCCTTAAAGGACAGGTAGTATGCGATATTGGGATTGTACAGATTGCTTTTCGTAGGTTCAATAATCAGACCCTCTACACCGAAGGACAGCATCATTTCCAGCGCTTTCTTTTCCTGGGCGACGTCATTGTTGGTACTGGCTAACAAAAGCGAATAATTATCCTCATTTAACCGGCCCTCAATCCCGCGGATGATGGAAGGAAAGATGTAGTCCGAGATGTAGGTTGTGATCACACCGATGGTTTTAGTATTGGAGCTGCCGCCGGATTTGGAACGGAACTGGTTGCTGACATACGTGCCGGAGCCTTTCTCACTTCTGAGAAAACCCTCGTTGGACAGTTCTAGAATCGCCTTCCGGACCGTCTGCCGGCTAACGTTGTACATATCCTGCAATGCGGATTCGGTGGGGATTTGTTCGCCTACATTATACGCTCCTGATAGAATATTGCTTTTTATATCATCAAAAATAACCTGATATTTGGTTTTCACGTTACTCACTTCTTTCATGATTGTTCAAATGCAATGGGTCCATCTCAATTAGTTGTACGTACATATTATAGCATGAATATTAGCTTATTATAATCTATAGTCCGCATGTGTAAACAGTATAAACTTCCAAAAGCGAAAACAAAACAAATTAACGTAATATTTGTAGGTATATCTTATATACAACATTGACAAATGTACGAACAAAAAATATACTAAGTCTGTTAAAGGAAGCGCCTTCTTTCTATTGTGATATTATAACCGTTTGGTCAGAGAGGAGTAACGTGAGCATGGATCAGAACATCAAGCAAGCGATACTCAAGGGAGAAACCTCACTTGGTATCGAATTTGGGTCCACACGTATCAAGGCAGTGCTGATTGATTATCGTTTTGAGACAATCGCCTCCGGAAGCTATGAGTGGGAAAATCTATTGGTGGACGGCTATTGGACGTACCATTTGGCAGACATTATCAAGGGGCTGCAAACCGCCTACAGCGAAATGAAGCTGGAAGTTGAGCAGAAATATGGAGTTACTCTTACAACAACCGGTTCTCTGGGATTTTCGGCAATGATGCACGGGTATATGGTTTTTGACGGCACGGGGGAGCTGCTTGTTCCGTTCCGGACCTGGCGCAATGCAACCACTGGTGCTGCCGCAAAAGAATTGACGGATACCTTTAAGTTCAACATTCCTGAACGCTGGAGTATTGCTCATTTATATCAAGCTATATTGAACGGGGAACGACACGTGCCCCAAGCCCGGTTTATAACGACCTTGGCCGGTTACATTCACTGGCTGCTGACCGGCAGCAAGGCCATTGGCATAGGGGATGCCTCGGGTATGTTCCCGATTGATGAAGCCGCGCAAGATTATAACGCCCCGATGGTCCAGCAGTTTGATGAGCTTGTTGCCGCCAAAGGTTATCCGTGGAAGCTGCGGGACCTTCTTCCCAAGGTCTGCCGTGCAGGGGAGCAGTCAGGTGTCTTAACCGAAGCCGGTGTGAAGATACTGGATCCGTCCGGTGATCTGCAGCCGGGCATTCCGCTCTGTCCTCCGGAAGGCGACGCCGGTACAGGCATGGTGGCAACGAACAGTGTCAGAAAACGGACCGGCAATATTTCCGTAGGCACCTCGGTTTTTGCGATGATTGTCCTGGAAAAGGATCTTTCAACCGTATATCCGGAAATTGATATGGTAACCACTCCGGACGGCAGTCCCGTGGGGATGGTCCATGCCAATAACTGCTCAAGCGATATCAATGCATGGCTGGGTCTGTTCCGCGAGTTCTATGAGGCGATGGGACAAAAGTCGGACCCGAACCAACTATTCAGTGTGATGTTCAATAAAGCGCTGGAAGCGGACTCCGATGGCGGGGGCTTGCTGAGCTACGGGTATTTCTCCGGTGAGAATATCACTGGAATCGAGAAGGGCCGGCCGCTGTTTGTCCGCTCTCCTGAGAGCCGGTTCAATCTGGCTAATTTCATGCGGACGCATCTGTATTCCGCTTTTGCCGCGTTGAAGATCGGAATGGACATTCTGACCAAGAAAGAAAATGTCGCTATCGACAGTATCCTGGCTCACGGCGGACTGTTTAAAACCCCGATGGTTGGGCAGAGAATGGTTGCGGCCGCACTGAACGTCCCGGTTTCTGTCATGGCAACAGCCGGAGAAGGCGGAGCATGGGGAATGGCGATTCTGGCTGCTTACATGACTAACAAAGGTCAGCAGGAACCTCTGGATGACTTCCTTGAAGACAAAGTATTTAAGGATGCCGAAGGACAAGAGATTCATCCGGACAGCTCGGATGTTGCAGGTTTTGAACTGTTCATGGAACGCTACAGCAAGGGTCTTGCCATTGAGCAGGCTGCTGTAGATCATCTGGTAGAGAACTGGAGGGAGTAATATGTTAGAGTATCTGAAAGAAGAGGTATTCCAGGCCAATCTGGACCTGCCTAAACACGGGCTTGTCAAATATACGTGGGGCAATGTAAGCGCGGTTGACCGTGCAAGCCGCCTGTTCGTAATCAAACCGAGCGGCGTTCATTATGACACAATGAAGCCCGGCGATATGGTGGTTGTGGATTTTGACGGCAATGTGGTTGAAGGCGATCTCAGACCTTCCTCTGATACGCCAACCCATGCCGTACTGTACAAGCATTATGCAGAGATTGGCGGCATCGTGCATACGCACTCGACATGGGCGACAGTCTGGGCTCAGGCTGGTCTTGATGTTCCTGTCATGGGGACTACGCATGCCGATACCTTCTATGGCTCCGTACCTTGTGCCCGCTTCCTGACCCAGGAGGAGATTGACCGCGGCTATGAAGCGGAAACGGGACGTGTCATCATCGAAACCTTTGAGCAGCGGGGTCTGGACATTATGGCGGTTCCCGGTGTCTTGCTTAAGGGCCATGCTCCGTTTACCTGGGGCAAGGATGCCCATTCCGCAGTGATGAACAGTGTTGTGCTGGAGGAAGTCTCCAAGATGAACCTGTTTGCCAGGGAACTCAATCATTTTGCCGAAGAGCTGCCGCAGCGGATTCTGGATAAACACTACCTGCGGAAGCATGGTAAAGACGCTTACTACGGTCAGAAGTAGTTGAAATACATTGGACTTCCGAAATCATCATAATAAGAGAAGAGGATGAGCATTATGTCAACAGTAAGCGCCAAGCAATTCTGGTTTGTTGTAGGATCGCAGCATCTGTATGGAGAAGAAGCGTTGGGAGAAGTTAAGGCTCATGCGCAGGCGATGACCGATGCGCTCAATCACAGCGGTGTTCTGCCTTATCCGCTTGTACTGCAGGACCTGGCCGTCAGCGCGGACAAAATCACTTCTATCATGAAAGAAGTCAACTATCGTGACGAGGTTGCCGGCGTCATCACTTGGATGCACACCTTCTCCCCGGCAAAAATGTGGATTCGCGGAACGAAACTGTTGCAGAAGCCATTGCTTCATTTGGCAACCCAATACAATGAGAGCATTCCTTGGGCTACCATTGATATGGATTTCATGAACCTTAACCAGGCTGCCCATGGCGACCGCGAATACGGCTTCATCAATGCCCGTCTGAACAAGCAAAACAAAGTGGTAGTAGGCTACTGGGAGCGCGCCGAAGTGCAGAAGCAAATCGCAGCATGGATGGACGTTGCGGTTGCTTACAACGAGAGCTTCAGCATCAAGGTTGCCCGCTTTGGCGACAACATGCGCAACGTCGGTGTTACCGAAGGCGATAAGGTCGAAGCCCAGATTCAATTCGGCTGGACCGTTGATTACTATGGTATCGGCGACCTTGTGGAGTATGTGAAGGCTGTGAAGGAAGAAGAAATTGATGTGCTGTTCGCAGAATACGCAGAGCTGTATGACTTCGAGTATGGTTCGTACAGCAAGGATGCATGGGAAGCCAGCGTCAAAGTACAGGCCAGCTATGAAATCGCCCTGAAACGCTTCCTGGATAAGGGCGGCTATAACGCCTTCACTTCGAACTTCGAAGACCTGCACGGCATGAAGCAGCTTCCGGGTCTTGCGGTTCAGCGCCTAATGGCACAAGGCTACGGCTTCGCCGGCGAAGGGGACTGGAAGACGGCGGCCCTGGACCGCCTGCTGAAAGTGATGAGCCATAACCAGAATACCGGCTTCATGGAAGATTACACTTACGAAATGGCAGCAGGCCAGGAAGCTATTCTGCAATCCCACATGCTTGAAGTTGATCCTTGTCTGGCCAGCAACAGGCCGAAGGTCGTTGTATCGCCGCTGGGCATTGGCGACCGTGAAGATCCGGCCCGGCTCGTATTTGACGGCAAAGCAGGAGAAGGCGTTGTTGTATCCATGGCCGACTTCGGCACGCACTATAAGCTGCTAATCAACGAAGTGGAAGCCTTCGAACCGACGGTGCCGGCTCCGAAGCTTCCGGTAGCCCGTGTGTTGTGGAAGGTGAAGCCGAACTTCCAGGATGGGGTCAAAGCCTGGATTGAGAACGGCGGCGGCCACCACACCGTTGTGTCCCTGAATCTGACAACCGACCAGATCGTTACTTATGCCAAGCTGGTTGGTCTGGAATATGTCGTTATCAAATAATTAGAGAAGCGGCAGTTACATTTAAGGAGCGAATAGGCACTTGCTTATTCGCTCCTTTTTGTGCCCGGGTGCATCCGGACATGGAAATGCAATACTTTTATCAATTATACGGTCTTAACGTCACAGCGCTGAAATAAACCCTCCTGCGAGCCATGCCGGTGAGCATGACCTATTTTGCCCGGTGGACCGTCAGATTGACCCGATTGGTCTCACACATAAATGTGGAAAGATGAACCGGCTCATCATTTGCGTCAAAAGCAATTTTTAATATCCGGAACAAGTTCGCCCCGATATCACATTCAAGAAATTTTGCATAATCTTTGGTCGCACCGATGACGTCAATGATCTTGTCATTGCTCACGATCTCGGTATGGTAATCCTCCGACAGAATCTTGTAAGTCGATTCTTTCATTGCGATCTTCTTTTCCAAATCCGGAAACCGGGTAAGTGAATAATGGGCAATATCATAGAAAAGCGGGCGGTCATCTACATACATCAACCGTTCAAGCTCCAACACGGGGCTGCCTTCTTCAATAAGAAGATGCCCTGCCACCTCTTCAGACGCCGGGATGACTTCGCTTCGTAGTATCCGTGAGTTCGGAATCATGCCCAGCTGGTGGCTGAACTCTGAGAATCCGCTTACGGATAACAGTTCATTATGAAATTTATTGGAGGTCACAAAGGTGCCTCTACGGGGAATTCGCGTCAGGGTTCCTTCCCGCACGAGCTCCTCAATCGCTTTCCTTATGGTAATTCGGCTTACACTATAAGTATCACAGAGCTCTGCTTCCGTTGGAATCTGTTCATCCGGTTTGTATCGTCCGTTCTGGATATCGTTCTTCAACATTTGCCTGATCTGCATATACAGCGGCTGGGGGGTTGAAGGATTTAAGCTCATGGCAAATTCATCCTTATTCATCAATGTATAATATGTATTATACATTGATGGTCACCTCCAGTCACCATGCGCCGAAATAACCTATCGTCTTTGCAGCTCTGTTTGCCCCAAGCTCTAGGCAGTTTTCGATAGAAAGCCCTTTCAACCGGCCGTAAATGAACCCGGCAATGAAGGAATCCCCAGCTCCCATCGTATCCACGACGTTCACCTTACCCACGCCGTGCGGAAAGAATTGTTCCCCGTCGTAAGCAAGCGAACCGTTCTCTCCCAAGGTAGCCACGGCAAGCTGCGCTCCTCTTTGCTTGACCTCTACCAGGAGCTGGCGGATATAGTCATCATCCTGAGTGTACGAAAAGAATGGATAGTCTACATAGGGCGTTAACGTCTGTACCCGCTCATCTTTCAACTGATCCGAGAAGTCAAAGGAAGTGATCAAGCCCTTTTCCCTAAAGAGAGAAAAGTACGGATCGGCATGGCCCCATATCCCCGAGTGGACAAGCTGATAATCTCCAGCAAAATCGAGCTCTTCTGCTGTAAGGAAAAACTGTGCCATAACTCCCTCTTCGTAATCCCCGAACTTCCGGTCATTCTCTACCATCTCCACGTGGGTTACCGCCGTTTTTCCGTCCTTTTGTGAAATCCGGGAAGTATCCACGCCCTTGTCCTGAATAGCCTGGATCATGATCTCCCCATAAATATCGGTGCCCACCCAGCCTAGATAGGCCGTCTTTGCACCCATTTCAGCTAAATAGACGGCCACATTCACCGGATTGCCTCCAGGATAGGCTTTGCCGCTTGTTTGATAGACATCCATGCAGTTATCCCCGACTGTAATGATTCTCATCTTGCTCCCGCCTTCCCTGCTATTAAAGAATGAGCACTACGAAGTAGTGCTCAAATCAAATGCATCGATATAGAATGAACTAAAGACTTCGTATCTTAATATTCCATTTGGCGGTAGTATCTTCTAAGGGTTAACGGATGATTTCTCTCACGCTCCAGGTAGGCGCTGATACGGCTTAGAACAGACCAGTTGATACTTACAGCAAAATGCTTTCTGAACTCCTCGCTGATGCCTTCCATGGCAAAGTCTTTGGTATCAATAAGGGTCAGCTTCTTCGTAATCTTCTCGGCAAATCTCTCTACCCGGTCCATCAGCGGTCTTGTCTCATCTTCGCCTTTCAACAGAATAACACTGGTATCTTCAACCACAAGCTCAAGCGTACCATGGAAGAATTCCGCCGCATGAATGGACTTCGCATGAATCCATTGCATTTCTTCCAGGATACACATCGCGTAGGAGTACGTATTCCCCCACAGGTTGCCGGAGCCAACCATCATGTGATAGTCCGTATCTTTATGTTCTTTTGCAAAAGCTTCTGCTTTAGGGTCAAAGGTCTTGACTGCGTCCAGAATCGCACGCGGCAATAAGGCAACTTCCTTCGTGAACTGCTCATACTGAGGGAACTCATTGTTGTTATACATGAACCGGAACACAACCATGTACAGGAGCATGAAGAATGTATCGAAGGAATGTTTCTCCGAGCCGGTTGTGATGCAGTGATCTACAATTTTGGTTAATGGAGTATCCCTTTCTGCCACAAGTGCAATCGTAGTCGCTCCCCGTTCCTTACAGAACCCGGCTGCCGCAACGGTCTCCTGCGTGGTTCCCGACACAGATGTAAAAATACATACGGAATCCTTACTGAAATGTCTGTTGTTCATTACCATAAATTCAGCAGCAATCTCGGCATGCACATCAATGGTCGAGCTTGATTTCAGAATATACTCATAGGGATACATCATCGCAATTGTGCCACCCGCACCAATCAGAAAAATATTGCTGTACCCTTTCTTGGCAATCCCGTCTACAATCTCTTCAATTTGTCCTCTAAAGCCCAGGCCCTCTTGTTCCACAAGCTTAAGGAATAACTGTTCGTCAAAATTCAACATTTACATTGCCTCCCTATACTGGAGCGGTTACTCTCCAATATCATCCAATTTTATTTGTTATATAAAGTAGTATAACTAGACAGTACAATTTAAACAACTTTTTTGTAAATCGAAGCAGCGGGTCAGAGCCGGCTCCCTTCATTTCATCCGGGCTAAGCGACTATATTACTGTCATGACCGCTTTTGGATCCATACTTCTTCTCCCAATAGTAATACACAGGCAGGCCCGTTCCGATGACTATCGCCGCGGCAATCATGCCCTGCACTGGAGCCCACGTAAAGGTTCCCCAAGCCAGCCATCCTGCCCCAAGGATAGCCAGAATAGTGGTTACTTTCCACATTGGCATGCGGTAAATCGGGTTATAATCCTCTCTCTTACGGCATTTATAGACCGCGGCAAAGTCCAGAATGTTAATGACCAGCTGAATCAGCGTGAAATAACCTAGCAGTTCGGTTAAATTGCTGAAGAACACCAGAATACAAGCCAACGTAACCTGAGCAATGATCGAGAAGCTTGGTGTTTCGAATTTGGGATGAACTTTGGCAAACCGCTGAAAGAACAGCCCATCCCGCGCCATGACATATTCCAGACGCGGCTGAAACATAATGCAAGAGCTCAAGGAACCCAGAATAACAATAATCGCGGTGACGGCCACAAAGGATGAGGCCATGCCGGATAATCCGGGAATATACTTGATGGCGTCGGACACAGCGGAGCTGGAGCCCATCAGTTTATCGAACGGCATTAGGCCGGTGACACATACTGCAAGCAGCGTATATAGACCCAATACAATCAGTACCGAACTAATTAATGCGCGAGGGAGAACTTTCCCTGGATTTTTGAATTCTCCAGCCATAAAACAAATGGCGGCCATTCCCGTGTAAGCCCACGTCGTAGCAGATACGCCACCAATTAAGCTTGAACTTGCCGCTCCTGCGGCGGGCGTGTAAACAAAGTTGTCAAAGTTCATGTACATGAGGCCCAGCACAATGACAATCAGGAAAGGGATGATTTTGACAGCCGTAATAATGACTTGAAAACTGCCGCCTGCCTTGACACTCCGGTAATGGATGGACGTGATGATCAGAATGATCGCTACTCCTAGCAGTTTACCGGCAATTCCAGCGAAGAAAGGAAAGAAGCTCGCCAGGTATGCAACAATAGCCAGAGCCATAATTGAAATGGACGGAGGATCGAGTGCCCAGAAGGTTGCCCATCCGTATAGAAAGGCCAACGGCCTCCAACCTGCTTTATTCAAGTATACGTAACCGCTTCCATTTTGCGGATAGGCAGTCGACAATTCGGCCAGCACCATGACCTGGGGAATCGCAATAACTCCACCAATAATCCAGGCTAGAATTGAGATTGAGGGGATACCTGCAGCTTTTGCGACATCGCCGGAAGAGACGAAGATTCCGGAGCCTACCGTAGTTCCAACAGCGATGGCCAGGGCCGACCAAAAACCCAGTTTTCGTGTAAGTGAGCCATTACTCATAACGAGTTCCTCCAAATCAAGGTGATAAGACTTCCATTCCCCTTATTTTCCTGACTGATGCCCTAAGTGCTTCCTGCGGATTCTGATAATAATTAGATCCCATAATCTCCAGTGTACAAGCTCCCTCATAATTATGGCTCTGAAGACCGGTTAGATATTCCCGCCAATTCAACACCCCATCATCTAGAGCCAGATGCGCATCAGATGAGCCGTCACCGTCGATCAGGTGAAAATGAACGATCTCCGGAAGAAGGGAGAAATAATCTTCGGGTGTCTCGCCAGCGAGCTGCATCGCTACGGTGTCGATCATCCCTTTTAATGACGGAGAACGGACCTCCTCCAGCATCCTCTTGATTCCCTTAGCATCGGTAATTAGATTCGATTCAAATCGGGTCAGAGGCTCCAACGCTAAGGTCACCCCTTCCTCCTCAGCCACCCGAGATATCTGGTAGATGGAGTCGCCGGCATATTTCCATGATTCCAATGGCGATACAGCGAAGTCTCCTATTCCTGAAGTTACAAGCATCATATCGGTCTCCAGCTCCAGGGCCGCGTACAGATTATCAATGAAGTAATCGATACTCTTCTGCCGCAGCCGGGAGTCGGAAGCGGCAATATTGAAGGGATAGACACACTGCTCCGGCGTATAACAGACGACCTTCATGTCTCGGGATTTCAGCTGCCGCCTAATGTGCCTCAAGTTGCCAAGAACATTCCGGTAGACGTATAAATGAGGCTCGCCCGCCCACAGCTCGATGTGCTCAAGCCCAAGCTCGGCCACTTGATCCAGGAAGTACTCAAAAGGAAAATGCCTGTACGTAATATTCATTCCCGCAATCTTCATTTGCTTCACCCCCTTTCATGTAAGCGCTTTTAATTGTTATGTCTTGTATTATAACTAAGGGTTACAAAAAATTCAATGCCTTTTTGAAAATAAAAAAAAGCTCCGATAGGAGCAAAAAAAAAGCAAGCCACAACGAGTAAATTTGCTCGTCTGGCCTGCTTTTGTTGTCTGTTTAAGGGTGGATTTGTTCATAGAGGAATGGTAAATTATCCTATGTTATGTACCTCGGAGTGTTCGTGTCCGGTATATGTTATTGGGATAACGCGCAAGTTGGAATTTATACGTTTAGGCTCATACTATTTGGGAGGGTGTATGCATGGACAAAAATTCTGTTTATAGAACAAATATTATAGGCGCTGGCGAGGTTGGGGTCGCCCGCTCGGTCGACATGAATAAGAATGTTATTCATACAACAAACAGCTTATTTTGGGATACAAAAGGAAATGATGTTTTAGGAGCAACCGCTCTTCCTTTGTATGGAGCATTTGTCTCAGAAGAAAAATGCCAGCTTTTTGGCGATGTTTCAGGAAAAAAGATGCTGGAGATCGGCTGTGGAAGCGGTCAATCATTGCAATATCTGGGGGAACGGAAAGCATCTGAACTATGGGGTGTGGATATATCGGAAAACCAAATCGAAAAAACAAGGCAATATTTGACGGCGTCCGGTCTTTCAGCAAATTTAATCTGTTCTCCCATGGAAGAAAAATGTGGCATCCCAGAGGATTATTTTGACTTTGTTTATTCGATTTATGCGATAGGCTGGACAACCGACCTTGAGGGTACTTTTTGCCAGATTGCTTCTTACCTAAAAAAAGACGGCGCATTTATTTTCAGCTGGTCCCACCCTATACATAAATGTGTCGTTGCAGAAAATAATATGCTTATATTTAAAAAATGTTATTTCGATGAATCCTGGTATTCGGTATCTCTTGATGAAAGTACACTAACCTTATCGGACCGTAAACTATCAACCTATGTGAACGCACTCTCAAAAGCGGGATTTGTCATTGAGCAAATGATGGAGCAATCTGATGATGAAATTATGCAATCACGGGACGATAACAGTGATTTTGCCAAAAAAGCAAAGATGCTTCCTGTAACTTTTGTAATTAAGGCAAGAAAACTATAAGGGTGCAGTGAGGAGCCAATTTCCATGAACGATCCACCCTATATCATTAAGCCAATTATGGGTAAAACCATAAAGCGATACGTATCAAGCAAGTCGTTATACCGCAGCAAAGACATCCATAGAGCGGTTTGAGGCACCTGGACACGGACGAGTCTTAGGTGAAGTGACGCAAAAACAGGCTGATTTGTATCGAGAGCTCGGAGTAGAACCTCCCTCGTTATGAATTCCGGGAACTAGGTTGTTTTCATTAGATTAAGTAGATTAAGTCGTTTGCAGAGCTAGCGGAAAGAACAAAAAACGGGTCAACAGCGTCAAGTAATACCCAACGCCATGACCCATTTTTTCCATTGTGTAAGAACTCCCCCAACCCGAGCCGGGTAAACCCAATATATTACGAATATTTCGCCCTATTTTGTGGTGCGGTTCTCCGTTTCATATGCTATGAGGGTTTCATTGGAATTTATTATCCTATGAACAACTTTTATATATATAATATGTTGTAGTTTTAGACGATTTTGATTCCCTAGTAAATCCATGTTTTTCATAAAACTTCTGTGCTATATTATTCTGATTATCTACTTCTAATCTAACATAACTTAAACAATTCTTTTTACAATATTCAAGTGCCTTGTTTAATAGCTGTATTCCTAACTTATTTCTTCGTTCAGTTCTTTTAGTTGCGATAAGGGTTATATATACTTCTTTTTCATTTACATAAAATGAAATAAATCCCACTACCTCATCATTACGATTTATAGTATATGTTATTGCAAATGTACTAATTTTTTTTGCATACTCTTCAAGGGATCCAACCTTTTCCGAAACTTGAGGATTAAAGCAATCGTTAAATGTATGTAATACATCTAAAATCTCACTATAAGAAATCAATTTACTCATTTCTAATCCTACTGAATCCTCTATGACTGATTTCCACCTTTCATGCATACAAAAAAGATTGATGAACATAAGTCTGGATACTTCTTCCCTAGCTCATAACACCCATCAAGATATTCCTTAGAAACGATATCTGTTCTCAATAACTGATCCCACTGGAAATTTGCTAAAGCTTTAAAAAATATTCCAGATGAGTGAATTATTTTTAGGCCTGATTGCTGAATGTCGTTCTGTAGTGTTTCTAGAGTGTAGGTCACTCGATGTCCATGTTCTTCTTCTGCTTTTGTTATAGATTCACAGCTTGGTATAATCCCCATATTAACTGCAATTTGTCTTGATGCTGCATTAGCATTAGGACATGCTATAAAAATCACTCCCTTGTCACTTAGCCATTCATCATTAATCTTTTTAAGTAATCCTATACGATCATCTATATGTTCTAACACATGAGTTAAAAATATATTATCATACTTTTCCTGAAGCTTGACTCCTTCAAAAACATCATGAATAAAATTTATCTCAGCTTCAACGTCATCTAGGCTCATTTTCGCCACATTAATTGCATCCTCTGATGCCTCAACACAAGTAATATTATCGAAAATAGTACTTAAACGCTTAGTAAGTGCTCCCTGATAACAACCTAATTCTAAAGCATTTCCACTTGCCATGTATGACTCAAAAGACTTTATCATATAGGGATGCATTATATCAAAATCAAAATTGTAAGCATATTGTCTACTATTGTCTTGTAATTCCTTATTATAATCTCTCATCTAATCCTCCACTAACTCTAGAATACCAAATCCAGTCTTGCCAAAATCATTTCCGTTATATAGCATATATAATGTCCCTCCCATTTCAAATACATTAGGATAGCATTGCATTCCACTATCCCATCCTGTTTCAGGTAGCCTTATTCCTGCGATTTCATCTGCTCTAGTCCAATTAACAAGGTCGTCAGAATATGCATATCCAATGCGATAGCTCTTTTCCCTATTCTTTCTAAAATCAGTTGCATACCTATAACAAAAGAACATATGGTATCTATTTTTAAAGAACACGACACTAGGAAGGGCTTGGCATTCTAATTGAATTTTTTCACTAATAATTTGCCGTCCCTCTCGTTCCCAATCTAGGCCATTATTAGAAACAGCATGACCAATTTTATAAACTCTATCTGGTTCATTCTGGCCTGGGAACTGTATCCATTGAGTTCCATAAATATACCACATATGAAATAAACCATTGAAATATCTGACAAAACCATCAATGACGAGAAACGGCTCTTCTAGGGAACTCGTTAAAACGGGTCCATTTCCGACTCGCTTAAATGTTTTTCCACCATCATTTGATATTGTTAACCCAATACCGGTATCCGTTGAAACAGAGACTCTACGAGACCAACCACTTGTGTAGCCATAAATTTTTCCTTCATACTTAAATGGACTAAACGGAAATACTCCATGCTCATCAAAACACCCTAATTCTCCATTTGCCAAAACTGATGTCGATAGGTTCAATATCTTTGAAAATGTTTTATCTATATCAATAAAAGCTACTTCACTAATATATTTTTGCCGTTCATCAATTTTGCAAAATGAAAAATAAACTCTTAAATACGTATCATAAACCACAGCTTGCGGAGATTTCGCAAAATTTAATCCATACTCCTGAGGATCAAATATTAATCCATCCTTTGGCCCTACTCGATGCCATTTCATATCAAATCTCCTTCTAGCTCAGCCAATCCAAATCCATATTTCCCCACTTCATTCCCAAGATATAGCATATATATTTTTTCGTCTAGCTCGAATACATTGGGATATGCAATCATTTCACTATCCCATTCACTATCAACCTTTGAAACATTAATTCCGCATTCCTCATCCTTTCTTGTCCAATGTATTAAATCCCTAGAAACTGCATAACCAATCCTATAGGAGTTGTTAACATTCTTTCTAAAATCTAAACACTTTCGATAGCAGAAGAACATATGATACACACCATTTTTATAAATTACATCTCCGCATGCTTGTGCCTCGTCTTCCCCTAGCTTATTAGCTATAATATCCTTATTTAACTTATCCCAATGTATCCCATCTTTCGACGTTGCCATCCTAAGTTTATAGTAGATCTCTGGTCTTCTATTATCGAAGGAAACCCATTTTCTACCTGCTGAATAAAATAGATACCACTTTCCATCATAAATTCTAACTTTAGGAGAACACACCACAAATGGCTCTTCTATAGAATAGGAAACTACAGGTCCTCTTCCTATTTTCTTAAATGACTCACCGTCATTCTCGCTTATAGCACAACCGATGGCAACATTAAAAGGTACTGATTCGCAGCGTGTAACTCCACCATAATACCCGTATATTTTATCTCCATGCCTAACTACACTAAATGGATAAGTTCCAAACTCATCAAATTCACCTATCCCACCGGGTTCTACCACTGGATGGTCAGAAACTTTAATTACTTTTGTCAGGTCCTCCCGATCCAAATCAACATATGCAATACGACTAATGGTTTGCCCTTGTTCATTTGGCTTTTCACGACAGGAGAAATACACACGAACAAAACTATCAAGTATTAGTACATTTTGTCCTTGTGCATAATTCCATCTCCAACTTGGTCTATTTTCATCCCCGCATGGGTTAAATATTAACCCTTTCTTTTTCCAATTTAGCATACTGCCTCTCCTCTAATTTATCTGGCACCGTTTTAGTATCCCGATAACTTGCTCTCTACTATTAAACATAAGGACATCAATTATTGATAGTGCAGGAATAAATTCGTTCCCAAATTGTTCATATTGAAGTGGCTCCATACAGATAAACTTTAGATCCAAATCATACTTACTAAACACATCTTTTGAATACAAATCCACGCCTCCAATAGGATTTATATATTCCGTTCCGTTTAATGCTTTACAAATAGCTATCACTCTATCCTGTGACTTTAAACTACTATCTATATCTAATGAAGAGGACTTTACTATTTTTGTGTCAATTCCCAAATAACTTACTATTATATGGACTGAATGATGTATAAATTCAAATAAATTCCTGCTATTGTAAGTAAAACACTTCTCAACTAGCGCAATAATTTCCTCATAATAAGGAGCCTTCTTATAGGCTTGTTTTAGCTGATTAATACATTTAGTAGAGTTAAATGCTTCTGAAATATGTCGTTCTCTTATATCTAAAAAATCTGATTCTTTTTTTAAATTTATTGTAAAATAGTGATCTTTTCCTTGTGCTAAATAGCGGTTTCGATTAACCCACCCTTTTTTTGTATATTGGATATTATCATAAATAACAAATAAATCAACTTCGTTAATTAATTGAAAATACCCTAAATATGGTAGAAAGTAGGGCTGCATTATTCCAATCTTCATTTTAAACTATCTCTTTCTTTTCAATTAGTTGTTTAGCTTCTGATAAGATTTTTCCTACTTGATCAACTAGATTGATTTGTTTTTCTTCCTCCGCTTTCTTTAAGGCTGCATTACGTTTGTGTTGATAAAATTCACTATCCGTTACATATCTCTTCACTTGATTCACCATGTCTTCTAACGTTTCACATTCGAATTCCTCTCCAACGGCACTAGCGACATCACAGTTTGGAAGTGTGACTACCGGTATGCCTTGGAAAATTGAACATATCGCTCCTGCAGCTGCTCCACTTCGTGGTAAATTTAAAAATAGTTTCCCTTCTCCTACAGCCCTATAAAAATTATCCGAATATCCCATACATCTTGAACGACTAATAAGCTTTTTATTAGTTGTGACTTGATCTAATGAAACTTGTCCTATAAAAATAAAATATATAGAATCTGAAATTTCTAATATAGCTTCTAACATATCTACTGCTATATTATTGAGCTCCGACTGCAAACGATTTCCTGCTATAACTATTGGAAATGCACCCTCAGGAAGTGAGTCATATTTTGCTACTTCCTTCCCATTATCTTCTGGAATATATGGTATTCTAAAATCTATAATGTTTTGTTTTTTCTCTTCGATAAAACGCTCAATCTCATATGTTGACTTCTTATCACCTTTTAAATAACGTAATAAAATATCACTCTCTGAAACTACTAATTGTTTTGTTAAATTCATACTCATCAAAGTGAATACACCATTAAATAAATCGGCAAAATTCTCGATACTTCCTAGTTTCCATATAAACATCGGATTATAGTCGTAAATTGCTTCCACTAATTCTCTTTGTTCATTAATATTATTCTCATCTATGACAATCTGATATCCAATAACCATACTTGGAGACCCACAATCAAGTTCAAAGAATCTATCTAATTGTTGTATTCGATTTAGAAATATAGGTGATATGCAATTGCCATAGTCATAATTTTGATCAAATGCTACAACTGTATATACTTGCATATTATAAACTGCTTGAAGAATAGAGATTAATTCTAACAATATGCGAGTAGGTGCATGTTCTACACCTAATAGCTGGTTCGTTACAATTACAATTCTATTTGAATTTCGTTCTTTTAATGGAACATAAGGTAATTCTAGCCCTAACTCATCTCTCCACAGTTTATTTATTTTGCTATTTAACTGACGTTGTTTGAAATAGATATCCTTATCAAGGTTAGTTGTTACTTTATTGTTTAGCATAGCAATAACTTGTGTTTTATAGTGTTTTAACTCGTCTAAGGAGATTTCTTCGGTGCATAATATATCTAGTAAATATAATAGTGCATCAAAATCATTTAGCTCCTTAATCAATACACTTAACAAAAACAATTGACTACTGTAGTCTCCGGCAAAACTATTTTTTATCTCTTCAATAACTTTATCTTTACCCAACTGCTTACATTTTTCATTATACTCTTCTAAGCAATTATTCTTTGCTTCTAAATACTCTGTAGTTACATTATTGTTTGATGCTTGAATTACATTTAAAAAATGTTGCAACTGGATAAATAAATTTTTCATCTTTTAATACTCCTTATTATGTTAGTAATGTTATCTACTTCTTCTTCTGTCATATCAGTTGCTAATGGTAAAATCAAAATCTGCTTTGATATTCTATCTGCGACTGGCGTCTTTACAGTATTAAAAACTCCACTATAACACTCTGCTTGATATGTTAATGGATAAAAATATTTTCTAGCGTATATCTGGTGGTTGTTTAACCATTCAAAAATATCATTTCTACTGTACCCTAGTTCTTCCTCTATAACTACTATAGGATAATATGAATAATTATATTTTACATTTTCTTGTGCATTTCGTATTTTTATCCCAGGCACCCCTGTCAATCTCTTATCATACCATTCCGTTACCTGTCTTCTTTTATCTATCTCATTTTCAATGTACCTTAGGTTACATATTCCCATCGCTGCTTGAAATTCATTCATTTTGGCATTAAGTCCAATTCCGTCAACTTCCTCTTGTGACTTAATTCCAAAATTCTTTAGCTGATATAATAACTTTCCTATTTCCGATTTATTGTAGACTACTGCTCCGCCTTCAATTGTGTGAAATACTTTAGTAGCATGAAAGCTAAACATTGAGGCATCACCAAAATTCCCAATTCCCTGTCCATTATATTCGCAACCAAAAGCATGTGCTGCATCATAAATTACCTTTAAATTATGCTTTTTAGCAATTCTTTCAATCTCCTCTACATTGCATATATTTCCATACACATGTACGGGTAAGATTGCTGAAGTTTTCTCCGTTATTAGTGACTCTATCTTTGATACGTCTAACGTATAATCTTCTTCGTTTATATCACAAAACACAGGGGTTAAATTGCGTCTAACAATCGCATGTGTCGTGGATATAAATGTAAATGGAGTTGTAATTACCTCACCCGTAATTCCAAGTGCATGAATTGCAAGTTCTAACGCTAAATGACCATTTACAAATAAAGAGATTTCATTTACTTTCAGGTAGTCTATTAGTTCTTTCTCTAACTTTTTATGTAATTCCCCCATATTCGTCAATATTGAACTTTCCCATAATCCTTTAATTTCATTAATATATTCTTCTAAAGGAGGCAAAGATGATTTTGTAACATATCTTGTTTTGTTCATCGTATTTTCACTCTCTTATATTTATTTATGCTGATATTATTTGTGTACTGATAGCATTAATTTTACTCTTTTCTTTTCTGAGAATAATTTGAGATATCGGTTTATTCACAGTGATTCAGAATCACATATTCTTTCCATCAAATTTATGAAAATAGCGTTTTGTTACTAACTAAAAATCCATTTTAGTGTGAATCCACTTAAAGGTTCTCTATTAACTTATATCGGAAAATAACCGTAATTACATTAGCTGTTAAAACAGCTTATAATATCCAATATCTTGCACAAATGTTTAATTCTTTTTTAGAATATAATATAATAAAATACATTTTTTAACTATTATGAATGTATTAACAAAGCAACCACCAAATCACTAAACTACTCTATCCCATCCCCAACCAGCTCTCTATATTCAACTCTCTCAGGCACAGACTCAACACATTCGCCTATCCTCCGGAATCTTTCCTGAATAAGAAAGGGATTGAACCTATTTATTCAGTCCTAATCACTATTAGTAAATTGATGAAACATAAATCTTTCTCTTCACATTTCCAATTCCATTATCCGATTTATTCTTTCTATCTACCCCTTGCGCAAAAAAAAATGCGGCCAGTCCCCCGTAAAAGGGCATGTCGCACCTTGTTCTTACCCTCTATGGAAACCGACTACGCCGAACGCTTATTTTTGATCTGCGGCATAAGGCCGATCCTCGGCGTCCTGAACAGTCGTCGCCCGTGACGACCCGGATCACAATCACGTCCGGATCTGACTTCCTCACTTTACATACTCTAATGATTCTTAGCATTTTATTTCTTTGCCTTTTGAGCCTTTGCCAGTTTATCAGCAACAGTTTATGTTTGTGTTTGGGTTCATATGAGCCGTGAGGTCTATCGGACCAAGCCGGGGAATTTCTTTACCAGCGTCGCCATTAAGACAATCATCAACAACCCTGTCTACATCGGGAAGATCCGCTGCAATGTGCGGGAGGACTGGAGCGAGAAGCGGAGCAAGGGCATTAACCCCGTCATTTCTACTGAACGTAAAAAAAGACAACCAGTTTCGATGGTTGTCCCTTGTGTATTGTACCCTTTTCAAGGAAAATAAACTTGCCCAGTCCCTGCCATCAGCACCTTGATTATCGTAACCCAGACGCCTTATCAATCCTGCCTATGCTTTTACGATGCGCTCAGCCATACTCAAGTATCATCACTTAATGGATGGACTCCACTTTCGCTAACGATAATTTGCCGTCTTCCATCCGGTATACCTTGTCGCAGTAAGCAAGTAGCCGTTCGTCATGGGTCACCATAACCGCCGCTTTATGGCGTGTTCTGACCTCATGGGCAATCAAGGAGACTACCTCATGGGCGCGCTTCGTGTCAAGACTTGCTGTAGGCTCGTCCGCCAATATAACATTGGGATCGTTAATTAACGCCCGGGCAATTGCCGTACGTTGTTTCTCGCCCCCGGATAGTTCCTCCGGATAACTCTTCAACTTTGTTCCTAGACCTAGCTCTTCAAGCAGTTTTACGGCAGAAGCTTTATCTGCTGCGGTAACCTTTCCCGACATCCGCTTCACGACAAGCAACTGGTCAAGAACATTCAAATACGGAACCAAATTTGAAGCCTGCATAATGAATCCAACCTCATGCAATCGGATGTCGGATAGTTGATTGCCTGACAGCGTCGATACGTCCTGCCCATTCAGCTTAACTTCTCCCTCAGAGGCTTTTAGCAATGCGCCTGCAATGGATAAGAAGGTGCTTTTGCCCGAACCGGAAGGCCCTACGACCGCGACGAACTCACCCGGTTCCACGGTAATGGACACGTTATCTAATGCCGAAACACGGTTTGAACCTTCATTGTAATACTTTGAAGCCGCTGTAATTTGCAATCCCGTAGTCATTATTCAACCCTCCCAAGTGCTTTAAGCGGATCAATTTTCGAAATCGTGCGAACCGATACCAAGGAGCTGAGCAATGAAATGACCAGCAATACGATGGAATAGGTGAATACCAGCTTTGGTTCAAGCATGAAGGGCATGCCTTTGGGCATGATTGCCGCCGTCCCATAAGTCAGGATTATGCCAGCTATAATGCTAGAGAGCGATAGAACGAACACCTGTGAGACGACTGCTTTGCCCAAGAACCCATTTTTGGCTCCGATTGCTTTCATAATCCCGAACTGGTTAGTCTTCTGCATCGTAAATACATAGAAGAATACGCCAAGTACGAATGCCGAGATCGCAAGCAGGAACGCAAGCATCATCATGATCGTGCCATTCTCTTCTTTGTATCCAGGCATCCCCTGTACTGCTGCCGCACGAGTAACCGTATCCGTACCCGGCAGCTGTTCATTAATGGCATTAGAATCAATATCACTGCCTTGAAGCATGATTGCATTTACTGGTTCCTTGACCCCTTTGTCCGAACCTGGTGCCGCAAACGCAATCTTTCGCCACTCTGCAATGGGTGTGAAAACAGCTGCTACGTGGTTATACGTCTGATCCTTGACAAAACCGACGATAGTCAATGATTCCATTGAGCCATCCAATTGGAAGGTTTCTCCCAGTTTAAAGCCCTCGTCGTCTTTCATGGCCTCATTTACTATAACTTGCGTCATGTTATCGGATGTTAGCCCTGTACCTTCAATGATCTTTGGCTCTAAAAAACTCCCCGGATCAATACCAATAATGGCTATATCTGCTTTATCCTCATTCCCTGCGTTATTCCCTTTGATTGCCGATGCCATGATGGTACCCATTGGGGATACGGCTCTTACATTCGGCATTTCTGTTAATTTAGCTGTTAATTCATTAGACAATAAGGATTTACTCATCGAAGCTTTTGAGCCTTGTTCAAAAACTACATAATCAGCCTTCATATTCTTGAACGTCGAAGCAGCTAATGTAGATAACCCATTTCCCAATCCTGATAATATGAACACCAGCCAAGAAATAAGCACAAAAATGATCGCAATCATCAAAAACCTTTTTTTGTTGTGTTTCAATTCCTTCAATGCCAAAAACATAATTTATTCCTCTCCTCCCTTAAATAAATGACACGAGTGTCGAATTAAACATTTGTTGTCTCGTCCCACTCTCGATGTAATATAGTATGAACCATTTATGACACATGTGTCAAATATAATAAATGGAAGATGGGCCCTAACCCCTTCCTGCTCCTCCCAGCCACATTTTGTACAAGAGCTTACTCCACTCTGGTGTAGGCATGTTCAGCATATTAGGAGTTTCAATAAGGTTGAAATAGACGCCTATGATGACAGGAAGTGGAATGCTTGTATGTAGGTGTCCCTCTTCCTGCGCACGAACAAACAATAATTCAAGCTGATTTTTTAAAGTGATATGTGCTTGCTCAACAAATTCAAGATCATTGGCTGCCGCAACAGAATTGGCTGTATTTATTTTATGAGCGTCACCAAGCAATTGATGGAAATCAGCCTCTTCCAGGTACACTGTCAGCAGATTCTGAAGGGCAATCATACAATCTGTCTCATCAATAGCTGATGCTTTTCGTAGTACACCTTCCATTGCACGCTTCATACATGCAGCAACGATCTCGTCTTTATTGCCATAATACTGGTATATTGTACTTCTTGCTCCAACCAGGTTTTCCGATAACAATTTAAGCTGAAACCCCTCATATCCGTGTTGTAGGAGCAACTGCTTGGTCTGGTCAAGCAACTCCGATTTTGTAAAGGCCTGCTTTCTTCCCATGTTAATCACCGCCCCTAATTGTTCAGTAGTCTCATTGTAACAAAAATTAAGCTTGTTGTATTTTCCTCATTCAGGCGGAGGCATGCAAGTTTTGCCTTGCACGCCTTTGAAGACCTAGGGGCCCTTGTGGACCCGTAGGCCCCTGTGGGCCTGGAACCGGCGTAAATGTGCTTGGCTTGGTCACGAATGAGGAGAAAATCACGATTTGCCCGTGAAATCAACGCAGTAATGACGATCGCGGCACGGGAAATTATCCTCACGCTTAAAGCGCCGGCAATGATTGTCATAAGCATGCCATTCCGATTGTCATGATGGGGATGGCAGGAGGCATGCTATTCCAAAACATTGCGGGCAGACTTAGCGTTATTTGGGGTTTCTTCGAGCTTATATTTGCAAAATGAGTTTACGAAAATTCTCCTGCCAAGCATAATATGCTGTCTGCATACGCTCCTTTATAAATGAAATAGCTATTAACTATTACAACAGCAGTAAGCCCACCTATATTTTTCGCAGTGATAAGTCTCACCGCGCTGTCACTAACGGAAAGTTTCTCTTACAGTTACGACGACATTCCCCTTCTTATGTTTTTGTTCGACATAACGATGGGCATCGGGAATTTGTTCCAAGGAATAGCGCCTATCGATGACTGGTTTAATTTTACCGGCTTCAAGTAGCTCTTGGAGGAAGATAAGGTCTTCAACGCAGGGCTTTTGTGACATATGCACACTCACATATTTTCCGTTCGAACGCAGTGCCTTTTTGAATGTCGATTTTTTGATTTTCGATATCGGTTTCCCGACGGCATCAAAGATTAAATCATAGCTTTCTTCAAGCGCCATGAAATTCTGTTTCGTATAATCTATGACCCGATCGGCTCCTATAGCTCTTACCATCTCAAGATTGGCAGTACTGCATACCCCTGTTACATCTGCCCCGTAATACTTGGCAAGCTGCACCGCATAAGTACCCACACTTCCAGAGGCTCCATAAATAAGGACCTTCATTCCGCTCGCGATATTCCCCTTCCTTAGAAAGTTCAACGCGGTTATTCCCCCGATGGGAACAGCGGCAGCCTCCTCATAGCTCACATTGACCGGTTTGATAACCACCAATCCATCTTCAGGCAAACATTTGTACTCGGCATATGCACCGAAGCCTAAACCACAAGACGCAAATATTTGATCACCAATCTTAAATCGTGTTACATCTTTGCCTGCGGCTTCAACTTCCCCCGCTAACTCAAACCCCAATATCGTTACTTTTTTGGGCCTTAAGAGACCATTGTACAGTCTTGCAAGGAATGGGTCGGCCTTTCGCATACGCCAGTCCCCCGCTGTTACCGTTGCCGCATATATTCTGACCAGTACTTCATTATCCTTAGGTGTAGGTTTCTCTAGCTGCTTCAGATGAAAAACATCGGGCGATCCGTATTTGGCATATACAATTGCTCTCATCCTTTACCCTCCTTGATTGTACTATTTTCCGTTCTAGTGTTTGCTTGAATGGACTGCAGATCCATTAAACCCTTTCGTGATGAGCCACACCGCAAGAGTCATTTCATTGGCGAAGATCGGAAGCGCGAAGATCGCCCCCCAAGCAGAGACTTGATCAATGACCCCAAACATTTCTAATAAAGCAGCAAGAAAGATCAATGCTGACCCTGTCAAACCCAATATAGGGATGAACCTGGGTACAAGCTTTGACTTATAAAAGATATAACTATACATCATCGTATTAATTCCCAGAAAAAAATTAGGGCCAAGCAAAAATGTGTAGTCATGCACTGCTTTTAGCAATGTACCCGAAACCTGATAAGACGCGATATCCGGCGCCCCCGCTGCTACATAGTCCTGGCTTAAGGCCAACAGGGACAGTACGCTGATGACCCCTACCGTAATAACAATGGCCTCCAATAACCGGAAGCAAACATGCCAAATAGCAATTGTTCTATTATATTTTTTCAAGAATGGGAACATCACGGTTGCCGTACCGACCGCTGAAACGACAAGAATTAACTCCATAAGCGCTCCCAGGACTACCTGATTAGCATGTGCAGAACCTTGAATCAGGTAGTCCGAATCGTTCAGAATCGGTTTATATAAAAAAACACCTAATATAGCTGTAATGGCAGCAATAATAAACAGAACACCTGCAATTTTTGATGCTGCCTTCGATGAAAAATCCATTCCCCTCATCTCTCCTCTGAGTTTTCTCCGTAAAAGAATACCTCTTCGAGCGGTAAGTTAAAGGCGAGAGCAATACGAAAGGCCAACTCCAGTGACGGGGAATAGTTTCCTTTTTCAAGAGCCACAATCGTTTGTCTGGTTACACCCACCTTGTCGGCCAGCTGCTGCTGGGTCATTTCATTATGATTGAATCGTAATTTTCTGATGTGATTGCCAACAAGAACTTTACCCATCTTAGACTCCTCTCCTGTAGTGATACAGTCTCGATATTGAACCGGTTACGTCTGAAAGAAATCCAGAGACGATTAGGACGATGAACATCACCTTCAAAGGCTGGTCTATAACCAACGAGCCCATAGCCAGAAGGAAACCAATGACAAACATAGCAAATGAATTTCGAAAAGCCAACAACTCGATGCGCTTGTCCAGTTCATCCGCGAATGTAGGTTCCTTTTCACCCGTCGTCATTCGGAAGACGATGTTAAAAATAATGCTGATCCCGATATGTGCTGCGATGGAAACCAGGGTCAACACAAGAACGAAGGATCCCCAGTAATGGAGGGCTACTTTTGAATCCAGTACTTCTTTGGGATACTCTGGGAACTTGTACAGGCAATACACTGTAAAAATGAGTATGGTACTGATTAGCGATACGATACTCTTCTTTTCTTGATAAGTCATGTATGACACCGCCTTTAATAAAGTAAAATACACTAAACATAATGTATACCAAACTATACATTAAGTCAAATTTATTATACAAGGAAAGCCGAATGACATAAGCCGCAAGTACAGGGATATCCTGCGGTGTTTCGACCAGTTTTACAAGCCGAATTACCGCATCCAGGATGCGTATCGTTCATCCTACTCACCTTCAACCCCCGCCTGATCTCACCTTTGGAATCATGCTGACCTCCTATAAGGAAATATAGAGTATGTATTAGCGGCTTTAAGCTATGGAGCAGAAGGTTACTGCTCAAAGCCATTCATCCCAGAGACCTGGCTGCAGGCATACGGGGGGGTCAGGCGCCCCACAAGAAGAACTCATTGAAATATCTCCCACTTTTTAGGAGCCATTTATGTTTTTATCAAAGTAAAGATTAAAAAACATTTTTGATCAATCAGTCCGAATATATTTGACTGTTTGGTCTGGAAAGTGATATAGTGGGCTTAGTCCTCCCACCATTTGGATAAGGCACCCATTCTCTTAAGAAAGCGGGGCAACTGAAATGAATACCTTGTCTTACGACCAAGCTAAGCAGCTCATTCATCTTTTTGCAGACCATTACATTCATAAGGATTATGCTGCATTTTTCAATTTGTTTGCTGACGATGTCGTCTTCGAGTTTCCTTATGCCCAGGAACCGAACCCTAAACGTCTTGACGGGAAGGCGGCGCTGCAGCAGTATCTGGAGAAGTTGGGGAAGGTGCTTGAAATAACGTCATTCACCACACCAGTCATTCATATAGCGGCCGGCGCCCCCGTGTTCTTTGCTCAGTTCGAAGCAAGTGGCAAAAATATGGCCACAGGCAGACCTTATGAACAAAGTTATATATCCGTAGTCGAAGTTCAAGATGGCAGGATTGTCCGCTATCAGGACTACTGGAATCCATTGGCATGAACTTGATACAGAACATAAATGAGAACCAAAGGAGTAACCATATGTATACCGAAACATCAACCCATATTCTACTAACCGGAGGACAGGGAAAGACTTCCTCCCGCATTGCGCAGCTGCTGCACGGTCAGGGCTATCTGATTAGAAGAGCCGGACGCAGTATATCCAAGCCCGGGAATGAACAGGTCGGTGAACATGCCCCATTCGACTGGTTCGATGACTCCAACCATGATGACCTCCTGCAGGACGTCCATGCCGTATATCTGGTTGCACCTGCGAGTATGCATCCTGAAGAAGTCATGATTCCTTTTATCCGCAGAGCACTTGATGCTTCAGTTAGGCGCTTCGTCCTGTTATCCAGTGCCTCGATTCCGGAGAATGGCCCCGTCTTCGGACCCGTTCACCGTTACCTGCGTGAGCATGCCCCGGAATGGGCCGTATTACGACCTTCCTATTTCATGCAGAACTTAACGGATGCCAGACACGGGCATGGGCAATCCTTGCGCCAAAGCGGGCACCTCTATACTGCAGCCGGAGATGGCAAAATAGGCTTCGTTGACGCAGATGATATTGCAGCTGTTGGCTTTCATGCCCTTACCGACAAGGAGCCCCATAACAGGGAGCTTATCATTACTGGACCAGAATCCCTCACTTATGACGATGTGGCCGGAGTGATCCGCAGTGTTACTGGCCTGAACGCCAAGCATATTCGTGTTACACCGGAGCAACTCACAGAGAGGCATAAGGCAGCCGGCTTGCCGGAGAGCTATGCTGAATACCTGGCCGGAATGGACGTTCGTATTCGCCTCGAAGGAATGGAGGATCAGGTAACGGACACGGTGCTTCGTGTAACCGGGCGAGAGCCCCGTTCCCTGGAGCAATTCATTTTGGAGCATAGACATGGTTTCCATCTAATCAACCAAGAGGTACGTTAAAATAAAAGGCTCTCCTGTCATCACCATTTAAGATGACCCTAGGAGAGCCTTTTAGGTTTACATTTAGTTGGGATCTATTGCTTTGCTGCCTTGTATCGTCCGAAAGACCAACAGTACCATCTGTAGAATGCCAAACAGCCTTGGCTCATCCATTCCCAGCTTGGCTGATGTGATTAAGGCGATCCGCTCATGCACTAGGAACTGGGCTAGGTCTCGGATGTTCACCTCCTGGCTTATTTCCCCTTCTTCCACCGCGCGTTCCAGCATTGTGTAAAAGATCTGCTCCGACAGTTCAGTATTCGCATGCAGATAAGCCGCCAACTCTTCATTGTGAGGCGCCTGCTCGATAGCGCTGCTAATAATGAAGCACTGCAGACGCAGCTCCGGGTCTATAAGGACTTTAATGATTGTGGTGAATACTTGTTCCACCTTGTCAACAACTGTTCCCAGCCCATCGCAGTGCTCCCTTAATTCCTGATTCTTCTGTTCCATGTAATGCTTAACTGCTGCAAAAAACAACTCCCACTTCGTTCCGTACGTATCATATATGCTTTGGCGGGCAATACCCAGCCCAGTGATCAAATCCGGCAGTGAGGTGCCCTCATAGCCACGGTTCCCGAAGACATTCATAGCTTTATACAGAATTTCATTCGTATCAAAGGCCTTCGTTCTTGCCATCATTAACACCCCTTTTTTTCAGTTATTCATATAAGCAATTATACTATAGCTTTTAGAGCCTTATTTTTACGAAATAGGAGTACCATTAGAGGGCGAGTAAAATACGTCACCATGCATATATTGAATTTTGTCCCAGTTACTAGGATTGGTTGTGTCTGGGGAGCGGTGCTCCAGAATGGCTTGATACAGGACGGTTTTTTCCTCCAAATGGGCAATATGCCTTTGGGCCTCTTCGAGCTTAACGAGCGCTGCTTCTTTATGCTCCATCATGAGTGCATAGCGCTGCGGAATGGTCGAATCGCCTTCAAGACATAAATCGACGTATATTTTAAATTTCAATAGTGAGACTTCTGAAATTATACGACTACATATCACGAAGCAATGAAGTATTTAATTCCGCTCTTCCTAGATAGCGGCTGCAGATGACAGGGCGGTTAATCCCCGTTAGGACTTCATACGCATAGATATGGTCGCCAAACTTTCCTACAGACTGGTATCTACCTGTTTTCAGGCGAATGTACTCGTTATATCTCAAGATCATCACTCCATATGTATCATTAAATACAACTATAATAATCTACCCCCAAGTACAACACAACAGGTGGCCAAAACAGCCCATGAAAAGCACTAGTAATAAAATACTTAGCGTGTTTTATGTACTGTAACAGAGATTAGTTTGAGTGTTGGCTTCCAAAATGCCTCTTCCTTCAATAAGATCTTTAAACAAAGAACTGGTCGCCCCAGGTGTTTAGAAAAAAGTGATTTTGGAAAAGCACTGCTTAATCCACATATGTTATATTTACTGCGTGGAAAATACAATTTTTCAAGGGAGCGATATTTAAATGAATTCAGAATTTCAAATTAAAGGTATTAGACAAGTATCCATTCGTGTACATGATATTGAAGCTGCTACTCGATTCTACCAAGATACTCTAGGCCTAAAACTGTTATTTCAGATACCAAACATGACCTTTTTTGAATGTAACGGTATTCAAATTGTCTTGGGTATTGCTGAAGACCCCCAGTTCGATCATCCTAGTTCTGTGTTCTATTTCATAGTTGACAATATTAACTCTGCGTACGAAACATTAGTCAATCGGAATGTATATTTTTTGGATAAACCGCATAAAGTCGCTGAGATGGGTCAGACAGCAACCTGGATGACGTTCTTTCATGACCCCGACCAAAATGTACATGCTCTAGTGAGTGAAGTATCTGTGTCCCAATAATTATTATACACTCTATAAAAAAGTTCACCCGGATGTCGGGTGAGCTTTTTTTAGTACAGGCTCCTGCCAGCTTCTCTCCAAAAAACTTGCCCCTACTTATGGTACGGTTCATCGCGCTGACTGTAACGGCAAGTTTTAGGGCCATCCTTTGCGGGATGGCCCTCTTTTTCATCTCGTTAGTATTTTATCAATCTGCAGGACGATTTTGGATCATACACTCGTTAATCTCTTCCCATATTCAGTACTTCTGCCTCATACGATTGAAACGCGTTTTCTATTCCCATCACAACATCTTTGATTTTCATATACCCTTTGGTGTACGGGAGCGAGTCTCTGATTTCTTCCCACATATAGTGGTACTGCTTTAAGTCTACCGTTTCGCACAGGACAAAATCCGTATAATCTTTTCCAGGCAGCGCTTCTGCATCAAAGAATCGCACTTTGACGTGCTGATCGTATTTTTGTATAATCCCCTGCAATGAATCGGCATATTTTCTCCGTTCCTCCCGAGGCAATGCAAGCCAGGAAGGATAAAACTCCAACAGCACAACCATCATGTACCGCATTTCTTAACCACCTTTATTTGCTTATTTTTGTTTTATTTTAGCGACAAAGCGCTGGCTTCGCATTAACATAGGTTAATCTTTTTCCGAATGAAGGATCCGGCTCAGAGAAACAGGGGTAATTCCCAAGTAGGACGCAATGTGATACTGAGGAATCCGATGTTCCAATCCAGGGTACTTGACCAAAAACACGTCATATCTTTCCTTCGCGGACAGGTAAAGCAATTCCCGCTCTCTTTCTTCCTTTCGTATATATAATCTTTCAACACTCTTACATACAAAACGTTCCCATGCATGGCTTTTATCCACTAACTCCTTCAGCATATCATAAGATATTTCAATAACTGCAGAGTCTTCCATAGCCTCGATTGTAAAGAAAGAAGGCGTCCCCATGACCATGGCACCATGAGAAGTAGCAAAATCATTTTCCACCGTAAAGGCAACATTATATTCCCTGCCGTCTTGAAGCGTATAATACAGGCGAAATAAGCCCATTGTGCAAAAATAAGCATGCTTCACCAATTGTCCCGCCTGAATTAGGATGACTCCTTTAGGGATTCGTTTTGTTCGTGAACGTTCTACAAACAGGTTCCAGTCCTCATCGGATAGCTGCGCTGCTTGAGGAAGATCTCGTATCGCACTGTAGTCAATATCCATCAGGAATTACACCCCCTAGTTTTCTTATCGCAAGTGACAACATATGCGGTAACGCAGAATTAACGGGTCACACCGAAAAACTTGCCCCTACTTACGATACGGTTCACCGTATCATCTATTGAGCGAAATCGAAAGGCACACGATGGGTGCCTTCTTCGTGGTAAATTATAAGGTATACTTCATACTTTATCCTCGTTTCTATATTTATTTTGCAAACAGTGTTGCTTGTTGTCTCATCTGTTGTTTTGAACAAGCATACTGTTAAAGAGCCAGCGAAAGTTCCATCTGAAATACTGGGGCAGATTCCAATCCTCATAGCCTTTTAATACCCCTTGTTCCAGCCAGTAAGACTCTGATTTCCCGCTTTTTACAGCTCCAGAAACATAAGTGATCGTTTTCTCCAAAAAGTGTATGACATCCGTGATTCGATCTGAATTAGATACATCTCCGTGTCCCGGAATGACAGTATCGACCTTGAGGTCTTTTTGAATCCGTTTAAGGATGCGTATCCAAGCGTATGGATTACCGTATGGTATGACCGGAATGGTCTTAGTCGATATTAAATCACCAGCAATCAAAGTTTGCTCCTCTGGAACGTACACAACAGCATCACTTAAAGAATGACCGCCTCCGTAAGATAGAACTTCGATTGTTCGCTTTGTTCCTTGAATAACGAGTTTATCGTCAAAAGTTATCGTGGGTATCACCCTGCTAAGGGAAGGGATGGCATCATAAAGGGCCCGCTGTACGGAAAGATCATAGTCGATTTCAGTTAGCATGTGGGGATCTATTTGCTTTGAACGTACATGATTTAAGCTAGTTATTATCTTTTGAATGTTTTCCTGCATGAGATCAATATTCACTTCACCCATATCAGAAAGCAAATCTCTTGTCCAAACGGTAGATATAAATTCGCTTTTCATAAATTCCTGATTGCCGTTGACATGATCTCCATGAAAATGTGTATTCACTACATATTTAACCGGTTTGTTTGTTAATTGTTCAGCAGTATGGCGTAACAAAATACCAGAATGCGGCAGGTTGGTTGTATCCACTACAACGGTTAAATCCCCAAGATCAATAATTGCTGCATTCCCCAGAGAACCGCTGCCTGGAACCGAAATAGCACCCCAGATACCTTCCGATGCTTGTTGAATCGTAAAATATTCGTTGTTCATTGTTACACCCCTTTAACAATAGTAAAGTTAACTTACAAGTTAGAGTCAACTGGAAGTCAAGAGGATTTTCAGGGTGAAGTTAGGGTCAATTGTAAACATTGGCTTTGAGTTGACTGAAAGCTGTATAATATTTTTCAATATCAGCATTAAAAAGGAGGGGCAGAAATCGGATGCTTACAATAAGTCAAGTGTCAGAAAAAACGGGATTAACTCCTTACACGATTCGTTATTATGAAAAAATCGGGGTGCTACATGAACCCAAGCGTAGTAATGGAGGGGCACGTGTCTACAAAGAAAGCGAGGTTTCCTACATCCAATGTCTAAATAAACTAAAAAAATTGGGCTTATCGCTTGAGGAGATTACGGAATTTACTCGTGAGGGCTGTGTAATGGATAAAATTCAACAAGGGGAGAATCCTTCTAATTATAATCCCACCTTAAAAAAGCGGATTGAAATCCTTGAGAAGCATCTGATGGGACTGGAATCCAGGCGACAAGAGATTAATTACATGATTTCACTCGCCGAAGAGAAACTTACCCTATACCAAGAACTTACGAAAGAAGACATAGTAAATACTAGGTAATCGCAGCGTAATCCTACGTGAACACTGCAGGGTATCTGATGTAGAAAATCAGACACCCTGTGCCAGTTATTGAGAGCAAGCCCTAAAGGTATTCCCAAACGGAATGTCAGCTGGCAGTGTCGGAGTCCGGCTAGCTCGTCGATCCACACGATAATGAAAACAATCTCGGAGGGTGCAATAGACGTGGTCACAGGGAATATGCTAGTTTAATTTTATACTTTTTAATATTTCGTTGAAATCGGCGTTGGCTTGTTTGCTAACCTGCGATGGAGAAGCTAACAATAGGGAATAGATTTCATTGTTTTGCTCGAATAGAATCATTCGAAATTCCATTGTTTCATTTTTGCTGCTTAAGCTATAGGTCAGCTGCTTCGCATCGATTTCCCCCAACTTCACGGACTGCTCATTGATTTTCACCGCATTTCTGTCCGTTATATCTTTTTTGGCCAAGCTAACATATTGTTCGAAGTTCATATCTAAATCGCTCTTACTTTTATGCTGAATAACCAGCATGCTCATCTCAAATGAGAATAAGATAAGCTGATGATCTCCAGTATTCTCAATAGAAGATGTTCTGTCACTCCAGTCGCCGTAGGCTGTAATTTGGATCTTTTTGTCTTTGGTCGCAAATGGCTGCTTCGTATTAATTGTGACTGCTTGAATCTTAGCCAGCCAGTTCACCTTCGCATCCACTGCTTCGCCGATAAAACGTAATGGAACGTAGGTGCTGCCCTTGATATTAGAAGGGGCTACTGTCAGTTTTTTCTGCTTGCCATTGATCTCAGCAGTAGTTGAACCCACTTTAAGTTTGATAAGCGTACCTAGTTTGCTTCCGGTGATTGTTTGCGTTTTTGGATCCCAGTCAACCTTTAGTCCTAACGCTTCGAAAATAGCGCGGAACGGAACAAGTACAGATCCATTTTGCCGGATAGGTGGGATTTGGAATTTAACGTTCTCCCCATTCAACAGCACCATGATTCCGTTCCGATCTGAAGGTGGTGCCGGTCGATCATCATCTTCTTCAAGCACTTTAACCCCTTTGGCAGCAAGTTCGGTCAGGATTTTTTCTGCATTCGCATTCAGAGGGTTATTACTGAGTGAAACCTCCTTGAGCTTCGGAAGACTTGTTAAGACGCTAATATCTTGAACCTGATTATTCACAAAGTATAAATGTTCTAGTTCCGGGTGATCTCTTAGCGGTTCAAGGGACTGGATTTGGTTATCGCTTATGTCCAACCATTTCAGTTTGACTAAAGATTGAATCGGCGACAGGTCCTTAAGCTGATTATCGCCGATTAACAAGTCCGTTAAATTGGTTAATTCCGCTAGTGCATCAAGCTTCTCGATATTATTCGAATCGATAACAAGCTTCTCCAGTTGGGACAACTCTTGTAGCGGCTCAATTTGAGTGATTTGGTTGCCGCTCAAAGCTAGGAAAGTGACTTTATGCAAATTTTTAAGTGGCTCAATATTGGTAATGTCAAGCCCTGGGAGCATTAAGCTCTCTAAATTAACAGCATACTCTAGTCCGCTTAAACTGATAATTTTCTGTTCAGGATCATCGGGATAGAGCGATGTCATGGTCTGTAGATCTTCTTTGGTAATGAGGCCAGTCGGTTTCTTTAACTCGATTCGAATCGCTTGTTCCAAATTTTTGTCTGAGATAAGTGGGGTCTCTGCAAATGCGGATGGAATAGAAACGAAGCATAGCAAGAAAGCAAGTACAGTGATTAGTTGAAGATTGATCGGCTTACGCAAAATGGGTTCACTCCTCGAATTGTCATAGTGACTACCTTCGACATTTGCCGACTATTCCCTTTATATCAAAAAAGATAGCCCTACAGGCTATCTTTTGGCAGGTCTATCAACTAGCTTTCGCAGGAAGATGCGCTTCACTGCCTACATGGCTTCTTCAATCGTGTGCACCCCAATGACAAAGCATTCCCCCTCGTATTGGCTCATCGCATCGGCATATCTTGATCATAATAATGCTCCAGCAGCAGCTTCAAGGCCCTTTCGAATTATCCGATCAAGAGATTCGCTTCGATTTCCTTCGCGATATTAATAGACCCTCATCCAAACAGGCAAGATATAGCACCTCCAATCAACAGTGGTGACTCCTTCCTAAATAGCAACTTGATATGAAAATTCCGCCCTACTTGTGGTACGGTTCACTACGATGGTTGAAGCGGCAAGTTTTGCGATTTTAATAATTACTACTGAGTTAAGGCAACACATGCCAAAAGAGGCCGCTTCAAATCAGCCCCTTCATAATATTGCTATACAAATCCCTTGCTATAAGCGGTGCTGCTTACGGTATTTCGACGGCGCCAGGCCGAGCTTCGCGCTGAACACGTTGACATCAGGCGCTCAACATCTTTGACGGCCCACCTTCCAGCAAGCCTAGCGGCTTCTTCCGGCTTCGGCTCCTGCTCCCATTCAAATTGAATGAAGTAAAAGGCCAATGGTGTAAATGTTCTCCTGTATAATGTAGTACCGGGCGGGCAGACAATATGTCATCCACTCCCGCTTCGCCTTCGTGCTCGCCGCAGCGGTATGCGAACTAAGAAGATAAATAGCCTAATCCTTTGGCGTAAATGCTCAAGAATTAGGCTATTTGTATCCAAGAAGAGATGAATAAATGAGCTTACGCAGGGTTTATTTTAAAGCTTCATACAATGCAATAAGAGCCAAGGACTGTCCGTATGCCATTGGCATGAGGGCAATGTTCTGGTAATGGTCTTTATCCAATCCCATACCGGTTCCGGCCGACACATTCAGCACGGTTCCATCTCCGCTAATATTTTGACACACCGACTGAATGGCCTTGTCTGCCGCAGCCTGATATGAGGAATCCAGAATACCGGCTTTAATGCCTTTTAGAATACCCGCGGCAATTGCGGCCGATCCGGATACCTCTTCATAGCTGGTTGGGTCCTGCAGGACGGTATGCCAAAGACCGGAAGCAGCCTGGAGTGAAACCAAGGCATTGACCTGAGCTTTATACGTATCAACCAGAAATTGCCGGATACCCGGGCTAATCGTATCCTGGCAAGTTTCCAGGTAATCGACGATACCATAGGTGAACCAAGAATTTCCGCGGCACCAGAAGATACTGCCGAAATTATCATTGCGTTCGAAACTCCAGCCGTGGAATAACAGGCCGGTATGTTTGTCGAACAAATACTTGATATGGAGCAAAATCTGGTGTTGAGCTTCATACTCCCACTCCGGCCGGTTAAACTTGCGCCCGGCCTGGTTCAGAAACAGAACTGCCATAAAGAGCGTATCAATCCATAACTGTCCATTGTGCAAGTGAATTCCATCCCGATTGCCAATGGCAGTGACCGTATGCTGAAAGCCTCCTTCTTTGGTTTTGGGCAACTCATGAACGAGCCAGTCCGCATGTTCCCGGCATAGCTGTTCCAGTTGGCTGGAAGGCTCAAGCTGATCCAGGAGCTGAACCAAAGCCAAATAAGGAGCTGTCGTATTAATGTTTTTTGAAGGCAGTCCAATCTCTAGATTACGGGAATACCAATTTTGAAAAAATTCTAAATAGCGGTGATCGCTGTAATACTTCTGTAGCTTGTAAAGACCATAAAGACCGATGCCCTGAGGCCAGTCCCATTCTTCAATTCCGAAATCCCGTTGCACAATCCCTAATTTTGTATCGGCCTGAACCACAGTTTTATCCTTTTCATAGTCGCTACCACCCAGATTCATAAGCTTGTCTACTACCAGTCCAATTTTTTGAAGCAGTATCTCATTTGTCATGGATTCATAAACTCCTTATCATTAAATATGTTCCGAAAGCAAGCTTGTGCATTCTTACCTATGACTGTATATACTAAACTGTCCGTAGATGCCATTGACTATTAATTTCTTTAATTAACGACATATCGCATTTAGGTGTTCGATCATATGCCAATAGACCGTTAATTTCTTGCTCAACATCTGTTAACTGCGTATAACAATAACCATAAATAATCTTAGAAGCGTATATAGCCTTCATAATTCTTTCATATTCTAGAACAAGATCTTCTGAAGATTGTGCACTGGTATATCCCCAACCATCGTCAGCGCCAGCCTTATAGCTTATACCACCAAATTCAGTTAACAAGATTGGCTCTCCCCGATGTTGGTAACCATCTGCATATACACTGCGAGCTGATGGCTTTGAAGCAAGCATCGTTTCCTTCGTGGAAAGAATTCGCTTAAATTCTTCATACTTATCCAACTCATCTGCTCTGCCATGCTGATAATTGTGTACTGCACAAATGTCAGTTAGTGTCATTTCCCATCCATCATTCGATATCACTAATCGGGTATCATCCAATGAATGAATAAGACTATACATGGCTAAGCTGTGATACTGCTGCTTCTCATTCGATTTCACCATCGGAATTCCCCAGCTTTCGTTAAGCGGAACCCATGCAACAATAGATGGATGATTGAAATCACGGTCAATAATTTCAATCCATTCTTTGGTTAACCGGGCTACAGCATCACTATTAAAAGAGGCGTTGGCAGCACATTCTCCCCATACAAGGAACCCTATTCGATCTGCCCAGTATAAAAATCGCGGGTCTTCTACCTTTTGATGTTTACGGCAACCGTTAAACCCTAATTCTTTGGCTAATTCAATATCTTTCCTCAGGTGTTCATCCGTTGGCGCAGTAAGTAATCCTTCCTGCCAGTAGCCTTGGTCCAATACAAGCTTTTGATAATAAGGTTTGTTATTCAGATAGACCATACCATTCTCTGCATGAATTTTCCGCATGCCAAAATACGATGTAATACAATCCACCTCAACCCCATGATCGTAAAGCTTCATTTTAACATCAAACAAATTAGGAGTTTCCGGAGTCCATGTCCAGCCAGCATGATGAAAGTTTGTTCGAAATATATTCAAACCAAATAGATTTACCATTCGACGTGTTATTGGCTGCAACAATCGTACTCGATCCTGAATAACAGGTACTCCTCGAAAAGAAATACGAATATCCAAATCTAATTCTTCTGAACCATACCCCTCAGATTTAACTTCTATGCCAATGCTCCCTTGATCTAAATCGGGTTGAAATTTCACCTGATGAATATAAACAGGGTTTACCGCCTCCAGCCACACTGTCTGCCAAATCCCTGTCGTGCGGGTATACCAGATGCTATCTGGCTTCTCTAACCAGAACTGTTTTCCCCGGGGTATAGTTTCATCCTTGGAAGGGTCCTCAACACGAACAGTCACCTGTTCCTCCTCTCCGGTTAATGCATGCGTAATATCAAAAGAAAATGGAGTGTGTCCTCCCTCGTGCATGCCGATATAATGGCCGTTCACATAAACCCAGGCTCTATAATCTACCGCTCCAAAATGTAATACAACACGCTTCTTATACCAACCTGAATCAAGTGTAAAATTACGCTTATACCAGACATAGTCATGAAAAGAGGTGTCGTGTATTCCACTTGCTGGTGTTTGAAAAGCAAATGGCACTTGAATTGTCTGGCTAAAATTTTCACTTGGATCAAACCATCGCTGTGCAGTTCCAGCATTCCTGTCATCAAATTCAAATTGCCATGCTCCATTTAAGTTAAGCCATGCGTCTCTAACTAACTGTGGACGCGGATATTCCATCCTAAAAGACATCTATCTTCATCTCCTATCCTATCCATTTATATCTTGCTGCATTGGCCAGTTCTTTATCTGGTATCATCCTTTAATTCCGCCTGCTGTAGAACCGCCAATAAAGTGTTTTTGAGCAGAGAAATATACTACAATGGAAGGTATTAACCCTATAATCGACATAGCAATATTTTTATTCCAGCTAAAATCAACAGATGTCGTATCCATCGCCATGCGAAGCGCAATTGAAACAGGATACTTCTCGACTGAAGAAATATAAATTAAAGGCCCCTGAAACTCAGTAAATGTCCACATGAACTGGAATAAAGCCACTGTAATAAGGGTAGGTTTAAGAATAGGAAGCAAAACTTTAATTAAAATTTTAAAAGAGTTACACCCGTCTATTGTTGCTGCCTCGTCCAGCTCCCCGGGAATCGTTCTTAAAAATTGAACAACATATATACAAAAAAAGTATCACAAGCAAATGCTGAATTGGCAATTAGCGGGATATAAGTGTCCAAAAGACCCACATTCTTCCAAAAAATATACATGGGTACTCTAGTAACGATTCCTGGTAGAAAAAGAGTAGCAATCATCACCGGAAACAGCACTTTTTTCATAGCAAAGTTAAATCTTGCAAATCCATATGCAGCCAGAATACAAGAAATCAAAGTTAATAACACTTTTGGAATTACAATCAAAAAAGAGTTTAAAAAGTAGGTTCCAAATGTATACTGGCTGGAAGTCTTCCATCCTTCGATATAAGGTGTGAAATCAAAAGACTTAGGCATAAACCATATTGATTTAAAAATCTCTGTATTACTCTTAAAAGATGCCCCAAATAACCAGAGAATCGGATAAAGCATAATTAAAGTCCCTATTATCAAAAAGAAATACTTGAAATATACAACAAATTTTCTTTTACTGTACTCATTTCTGTTATTTTTGTTTCTCATTGCTTGCTCCATGTTATTTCCCTCCGTCAGCATAAAACACCCATTTACTTGACGTTTTGAACAGGATGGCCGTGAATATCATAATCATAATGAATAACACCCAGGACAGGGCACCTCTAAATTAACTTGTTTTCTTTTGTTTCACTTGTCCAAGCAACCAGATACTATCATCATGTAAGCGTTCTTTCAAGCTTGTATCAACGTTATTCCTAATTTTCAACTTTGTGGTATACAAAAAAAAATCACCGCTTAACTAGCTCTTATATTGTAAACAAAAAAGTTAACAATATGTTGTACACTTGATATTTCAAGAACTTCACAACTGACTCACTCAACTTTCGCAGCTTAAATCCTCAAGTAACCCATAAGCTGCTACGGAAAGTATTGGCGGGGTAAGAAATGTGAGTTATAATGTTCAACAGCCGCTAGAAGCTAGATTTATGAGGTTGATTCCGCTAGTAAATATATACTTTTCCAAGTGAGGAGGTACATATGTTCTTAGAACTCGATGAGAATGGTATTTCTGTTTTGAAAGCACTGGCATCTGACACAAGAGCTTCAATTCTCAAATTATTGTTACATACGCCTCTTAATGTCAGTGAGCTCGCCAAAAAACTGAAGTTAAGCAAAGCTATCGTCTCACGCCATATCCGATTACTAGAGGACGCCAAGATAATCAAGCTCCAGGAAAACTTAAAGGTTACCGATAGCAGAAAGAAGAATTTTATTCTTGCTGTTGATCATATTTCCATTAACTTACCAAAAAAACTCCATCTTCCTTTTAATGTAATTACAAATGAAATCAAGCTTGGATACTATTCTAATTTTTCAGTCACCCCTACATGTGGATTAGCTAGCCAAAATAAAGTAATCGGAAAGTTAGATGATCAACGGGCATTCGTATCCAATGACCGGATCGATGCGTCATTACTTTGGTTTGCGGAGGGCTTCGTTGAATATATTATTCCGAATGATTTTAACAAAAACTATACTGCGGAATTATTAGAGTTATCCTTAGAACTTTCTTCAGAGTTTCCTGAATCCAACAATAATTGGCCGAGTGATATCGCTTTTTATATAAACGATGTTTTTTTAGGCACCTGGACTGCTCCAGGAAATTTTTCAGATGTGCGCGGGAAATTAACACCAACCTGGTGGGATAACAAACTAAGCCAGTATGGCCTTCTAAAACATTTAAGAGTCACGAAAAAAGATACTGGAATAGACGGTCAAAAAATATCATCGGTTACACTTGCCAATTTAAAGATCGAAGATTCCCCCTTCATCAAGTTGAAGATTAGCATTGATGCTAATTCTAAAAACAAAGGTGGACTTACTATTTTCGGGGAGTATTTTGGGAATTATTCGCAGAATATTCTACTTAAAGTATTCTACACCGAAGCAGAATAATGAATATTACATTGTGAAGTCTTCGTAGCTCCAAGGTGCTTACGCAAAAAGGCTATTAATCTGAGTCAATTTCATAATGAAATCCACACTCGTTTAGAAACCCCCAATCATTGGTTTAGAATAAAAGACAGACTGATCTCCTATGGGATTTGGGCGGGATTTGAACCGTCCCTACGGATACGGTTCTCCCTCAGGAAACCTTCTGGATTTTGTTCATTTGTTGGTCTATCCGGTCTACCGCCAGTTTGCTCAACGTGTACAACAGGCACGAAGTCTCGAAATCGACCTTGGCTAACGCCCCCCTCGATGGCGAATGTTGTTTAGCTGAAAAAATTCTTTGGTATAGGCGTTGACCCGCTCTACCGCCGTTCGCTGTTTGTACAACGCCTTGTAGCTCTGGCTTCCTCTAGCCGGAACCGTATACTTGCGTGGGTCCGTTTCAATTTTCAGTTTGAATACTTTTGGACAACCGTCTTCTTTCGAATTATTTCTTTAACAACGAAATAAAAAAATGCCTCAACTATGGCGATTCATAAGCTAATTTAGAGCTATCAAGACTGAGCATTATGATTTAAAGCAGCTTAATGATCTCTTCCAGCTCATTGACCAAACCTTTTGCAACTTCAAAATTCTTATCTTTTAAAGCCAGCTCTATTTTCATTTCAACCGACTTTTTCTTTTGTTCCGCTTCCAAATAGTCTTTATTAAAGTGGCTCGCATAAATCATTTGTCTAAATTTTCGCATGCTCATTTTTCTAATCTTCTTATCGTCAATGATTAACACATAATGCATGCCGTTTACGACCGAATAGAAATCATGAGAAATCATCAGAATCGCACCTTTATAGTCTTGGATGGCTTTCTCCAGTGCGATCTGTGCATAGATATCCAAATGACTGGTCGGTTCGTCAAGAAGCAGTACGTTTGCTTTGCTGGCAGACACTTTGGCCAACTGAAGCATGTTTTTTTCTCCACCAGACAAAGATTCAATCTTTTGATCGAGGATTTCTCCTTCAAAATCATAGTTTGAAAGATACGCTCTGATCTCGTCGTACGTTTTAAACCCAGCATCGATGAACTCATCCATTATGGTGTGGGAATCTTTTAGCGTTTCGCCATGAAGCTGAGATAAATAAGCCACTTTAGCATCAGCATTGATTTCGATCGACTCATGATTGTTTGTAAAGATTTCTCGGAGCAAAGTCGTTTTCCCGGTACCGTTTGGACCGATAATGGCTACTTTATCTGTAGACATAATCTCAAAGTTAACCTTTTCTAAAAGCAGCTCATTAAAGGCAAGGCTATAATCATGGACGCTTACAACAGTGGTGTCTTGCATTTCATGATCCATACCAAACGTAATATCCGGCTGCTTGATATCAACAAACGGCACTTTGATTCTACGCGCTTCCAATCTTTCTTGAAACTTGACTCTGGCTTTTAACGCTTTGCCTCTGGAAGCTTCTGAATTATAAGTCGCGATCGCTCTAAGATTATCGATGATGTTATCGTTACGCTCGATTTCTTCCTCTTCAGCAATTGCGAGTTCCTGCAGCTCCACTTTAGTCTGAAGCAATGAGAATTTATACTCAATATATCGCCCGTCAAACTCTTGGATCTCCTTGTTTTCAAGGTGTATGATTTTGTTAAAACAATGATTCAACAAATATCGGTTGTGTGTAACGACCAGCAGCATTCCTTTATGCGCATTAATCAATTTTTTAAGCGCATTTAGGTTTTCAAAGTCTAAAAACACATCCGGCTCGTCCATAATCATCAAGTCCGGACTGTTGAGCATTTCCTTTATCACTTGAATAAGCTTGAATTCCCCGCCGCTCAGCTCGGATAATTTAAGATCCTTTAGCTTCATGAGGTTGGCCAGATTTAATTTCTTATGGATGTTGCTTTCAAAATCATTCCCGCCGATTGAATCGAAGGCTTCCAAAGCGAGTTCAACCTTTTCCAGCAGCGCATCGATGTCCGATGTGGTTTCCATTTCAGCATAAATGGAGGTGATTTCATCTTGTATCTTGATAAATGCTTCCCCGATATATTCAAAAACGGTTGTTTCTTTAGGCTTGTCTACTTGCGAGAACTGACTGACATACCCGATTTTACAATTCGGGTCTATCGCTAACTTGCCCTCGAACAAATACCTTTCTGGATCGATCAGCATATCAATCAGTGTACTTTTTCCACTGCCGCTTGTTCCGATAAATGCGCAATGTTGCCCCTCTTCAAGCTTAAACGAAATGTCCTTATACAGATCCTTTTGCGGAAACGAGAAGGATAAGTTATCAACGTGTATCATACTGTTCCTTTCATAAAAACGATAGTGGTTGGCTAGCTATATAATCTCTTTATTAAAATGTCCTCTTGTGTCTGTTTCCTGATTAAAGACAGCATGATTCATGGAGCCATTTAATTTGCCAGAGGCCATATTAATGATTTTCACAACCTGCTCTTTTGATTCAACGGTGAAGTTTAATCGGAACGCCTCGATTCCTTTGATGGTTTGTAGCTCATCTAAAAGATTAAGCGTCTTCCCATTAAGGAGCGTCGTTGTACAATCCTCATGGGAAATGATAGGGAACGTTCCGTGCTCATCTTTTAACTCATAGCTCCTCGTTTTGCAAATTCTGCATTGATTCATTTTTTTCATCGGGCAGTATTTGGTAAACATCAAAGGAGTCCTACCATATACAATCATTTCCAGTGCAGGATAGCCATCATTTTCTTCATAATAGGCATTCATTAAATCCTCCATTTGGCTCTTATTCAATTCATAGGATAAAGTGACTCGTTTTGCACCTAATTTAAATAATTCAGAGCAACTAGTAGCATTAACGACATTTAGAGAATAGTCCGTAACAAACGGATTCGTTTCTCTGTAGTGATAAATCCCACCATATCCTCCGATCAGCAGCTGCCCTTCTTTGTCCTTATAATTATTCTGATTTCTTCTAACCACGTTTTCAAAATAGATTTCCTTAATTCCACAGCTCACGCAAGCATCATACTGTTCCTTCGTTGTTACAGAGGCCGTAAGGTACGGTTTTACAGGGGCAAAGCTTATTTTTTCTTTTGCTTCCAAAGCCTTGGTTCTTTTCTCTTGGCTGTTAAGCTTTAAGTCATATAAGCCCAGGACAATATCTCTTCTTGCTGCATTTAACAGTTTAGCTGGAATAAATGCATTGCATTCCTCAAACTCAACATGATTAAGCTCGAATATCGTATCATTTAATCTGGAAAATTGCTTGATTACCTGCTCTTTTGTTGTTGGATTATTAATGGCTTCGCCTAGCATTTCCTCGCTTTCATATGAATAATGATGGCCCAAGCCCTCCGCATCTATGTGAAGCTTTGAATCTGGACTTGCATATACTCTAATATCTAGGCTAAACCGCTTAAATTCTTTTTCCAGTGATGCTTCTAATTCTTTGTTATAAAAATAATCCTTCGTTTTATATACTAGATCGCCCACAGACAACTTTTCTTTGATTTTGATGTAGCAGACATGATCTGCTTTGTTGATTAATTCACCATCTTTATCGTACAGCTTTACAACAGTTAAATTAACATCCTCCTGGTTGTGACTTATCCGGATGGTGTCGTTTTGATTTAAAGTACGAGTAAGTGTTAGTTCATACATGTCTTTAACCATCTTGCTAATGGTTCCAATTCTATAACCAAAGTTATTCGGTCTTGAGATGTTTGTAATATTTCTCTTATCCTCGCGAAATAAATATCCTTTAGTAAAGGTTCGATTGAATGTTTTTTTCAGATGTTCTTTATCTTCTTCGGTTATTTTATGATCTAAGGCCAGGCGATATTTGGATACAACATTAGCAACATATGTAGGCACTTTCATTCGACCTTCTATTTTTAAAGAATCGATTTCTTTTAAATCATCAATATAATCAATTGTGTTTAAGTCCTTAGTAGATAGAATATGGTTTTTCCCTAAAGATGTATCTGTTGTCTTATCCATTAGTTCATACTCCTTACGGCATGAACCCACACATCTTCCGCGATTTGCGCATCGATAGCCGATTAATCCTGACATGAGACAGTTTCCCGAATAAGATACACATAAAGCACCGTGAACGAATATTTCTAAAGGTATTTCAGCTATTCTTTTGATCTCTTTTACTTTTTTAATCTCAACCTCACGGGACAGAACAACTCTTTTAGCACCAAGTTCTTTAAATAATAAAGTTCCGTTTACATCGTCTATTCCCATTTGAGTTGAACAATGTGCTTCCATATCAAGAAAGTTTTTAACGATATAATCGAAAGCACTCAGGTCCTGGACGATAATGCCATCCACACCGATTTCATTTAATTCGCGGATCTGCTCTTTCATCTCTTCCACTTCGTTTTCGAAAACGATGGTATTCATCGTAACATAGATTTTAACGTCCCTCAGGTGCGCATACGTAATAGCCTCTTTTAACGATTCTAAATCAAAATTAGATGAGTATGCACGTGCACCAAATTTTTGCATTCCTAAGTATATTGCATCACAACCATTAGAAATTGCAGCTTTTAAAGCCTCCATATTTCCTGCTGGAGCTAGTAATTCAGTCATTTTTTTCTCCTTATACCCATAAATTAAAAAAAATTTGTAGTTACTTATGATACGTTCTCCGTAACACTCTATTAGCAAATTACTCCTCAAAAAAAGTTCAGGTCAAGACCTGAACTTTTTTGTATATACATGATCATATGAAGTACTAAAATCTCACTCCAAACAAACCACCACTTTGAGTTTCATCAGTTAACCTGACAGGCAAGACATAATCAAGAAAATCGACGTCTTCTTTAGAACTTTTTGGTTGTGTATCCGAATTCATTGTTACAACGTATTGGAACTTAGAGCGGTTGACTTCAGCTATCGCGAATTCCAGAGAGGTATGCAACTTTATAGTTAAGTTCATAGAATGCTCTGCTTAACTGATCAGACACATTAGTTCCCCATTTTCGCATATTTTATTCCTATATTTTACACTGATTTAAGGATAATAGAAATAAATTATTTTCGCCCTACTTATGATACGGTTCACCACGCTGTCTGTAACGGCAAGTTTTGACCAAAAGGCCATCCCGCAAAGGATGGCCTTTCGTTCTTCCATACTTTTTGCCGTACCGTCGCTTTTGCCCGTTTTATTGTGATATCTTTACATCGTCGAATCGGCCGGTACCTTGGGAAGCAAAGACACCGATAGTTCCAGAAGCAAATTGAGCATCTGTCGTGGAAATCCGCTCCGTTCCACCCACTGACACTTTGATGCTCGTTCCGAGCATGCTCAGTTTAACCGTGTGATAACTGTCTTCCGTATAGTTGCCGGCATACGAACCGATTGTGGTCCAACTGCCGTTCACGACTTTAGCCAGAACAATGCTTTGGCTGCCGTTGAAGTAAGCGATATAGAAATCACTCTGGTTTTGCAGACGGCCAGCAATACCGATTTGAAGGTTGGTTCGGTTTCCTGTATTTACATCTTGGACTTTAACTTTGGCCTCATATGAATAATTGCTCCAGCTTTGGCTTTGTACGCGAGATAAGCCCGTGTCATAAAACGCCGCTCGAATACACTTTTGTTCGGTCCGTGACAACAGACCAGTTGCCGCTGAAATACGACCAATTGCTGCTCCCACTCTCAAAGGAATCGGACCATACGATAGTTTCATTGCCACTGCCGCTACTCGCATTTGTGGTTACGGAGAGAGCGCTGCTCGGAGCCGACACGTTGCCTGCAGCATCCATCGCCTTGACAGTAAAGCTGTAGCTTGTGTTTGGACTTAACTCCGTACAAGTATAGGACGTAGAGGCTGTCGTGCCGCAAGGCGTCGTGCCGCGGAAGATTTCATAGCCGGTAACCCCAATATTGTCGGATGATGCATTCCATGTCAAGGATACGGACGTATCGGATTTGCTCGGCGAGCTCAGACCTGTCGGTGCCGTTGGTACCTGAGTGTCGCTTGGTGGCGGATTCGTTCCACCGCCGCTTGGCTTGTAAATTTTAAAGTTGCCGCTGGCATGCAGAAGGCTCAGCATATACAAACAGCCGTCATAATAGCGATATTGACCGGAAGGAATGGAAGTATTCCAAAACTCATTTACGAACTCCCATGACTTTGTTGTTGTTGCTGCAAGTGTCCCTACTGCATTGGTTGCTACAAGGCCTGGAGAGTGGTCCGTCGAAAGTGATGATCCGCTTAGCGAATATTGGTTCGCATAAGCACCAATGCCCTGACCATGAAAGAAGTTCTGAACACGATCTGCATAGGTTTTCTGCCAGGAATCCTTGGCGAACCAGTGATAGTCCATCGCCACATTCATAATCGTTCGCCACGCGTCGAATCGGAAGTCGCCATGGTTTCCAGTATTATTCGGTCTGCCGTCGAATTCCGCATAGTCCGGCCCTAATCCTGTGGTAGAATGAGCCTGTTTCTTAAAGAACTCACGGCTTGTCGCGGCTGCATCGCGCCAGAGTTGGTTGTTGTTATTATCCCAGAGTGCCCAGAGTTCATAAAACGCTGGCAGATGATAGGAGGGGTCTGAAAATCCGGCTGCACTGCCATATGGGACGAAAACGACTTGCTTCTGTGTCAGGTCAAACAAAGTCTTCTGATCGCTGTTTGGAGTTAGAACCCGGTCAAGCAATGTCTGCGCCTCAGTGCTGTAATTGTAGATTCCCGTACCGCTTCCCCAGCGATTAGCTGCGAAGAGCAAGGCCGTGATGAAATATTCTTCGCCATCTGAAGCCGGGTTTGTGTCGATTTTGTTGCCACTTGTGTCTACCTGCCAAGCAAAATAACCTTGCTGTGTTCCGCTTGTGTTCTGCATATAGGTCTTGGCCCATTTCCAGAGACGATCGAATTCCGCCTTCTTGTCGAGCTGGACGGCGATCATCATCCCGTAAGACATACCCTCGCTGCGAACATCGTTGTTCGCTTTGTCAAGAATATAAGCCATGTCCGTACCTACAGGGTAGTAGATCCTCTGAGTGTCGTTATCCCCGTAGAACAGCTGCTGAAACGCGGTATTGACCTTTGCGTCAATCTCCGCATCGGACTTGCCAAATTCCTTGAACAGATTACGGTAAACCCCGGAATAAAAGGCCCCGGTTATCGGAGGAACCGGGGCGGGAGGCAACAGCGCAGGAACACTGTCGAAATAAAGCTCGTAGTAGTCGATCAACGTATCGTTCGATCCGTTGTCTGTCTCAAGCTTAAGCTGTACTTCTTGACTGCTGGTGCCGGACGTCACATCGAATAATACCGACTGAATAGCAGGGGTCGTACCCGTGAATGAAAGCGATGCTTTCTTGCTTCCCCCGACGTAGACGGAGACACCTGCTGCGGACGAATTACTCGACGCTCCTCTTACCCGCATTTCGTATTTCCCCGGAATGGTCGCGAAGGTGGTGCTATTCTTGACAAGATCATTGTTCGCATACAGCGCAACCCCGGTAAATGGCGACGAAATATTACTGGTATAGCTTCCCGCCTTCGTCATCGACTCCGCCTCATACTTCGAAATGAATGTAGCGGCCTGTACTTCGGCACCGCCAATGAAGGTGAAAATGTTCAGTACCATAACGATGGCCAGCAAACTGCTCCAACACTTTTTCATAACACACCCCTCTTGTCAGAAATATTAATAACCGCTCTTATGGTAAGCGTTTACATAATCAAATTATAATTCACTTCATCTGTTCACACTATGTATGAAATCATTCGTTATTTGTCCATTTGATGCACATACTTTACTGTTAAACTACTTTAGTTTTGATATGGTTTTTAATGAATGGTGACAAAATATGTAAGTGAGGATATGATGAACTCAGGAAGCGAGAACCTTGTGAAGGGGGCGTGATTGTAATGATAATAAAGTCCAAATTCTCTCATCAGCGGACACATGAATATGAAGAATATTATCTGCCCAATATACACACTTCGTTATATGTACATGAAGCCCACTGGCGAAAGGTTCCTGCCAGTTGGTCCTATCCCGCCCATGAGGAGTCGATCTTCGAAATCAATTATGTCATTGAAGGCGTCCAAATTTGCAAACTGAATAATCAGCGTCATATTTTGCAAGCCGGGGACTTTATTATTATTCGACCGTTCGAAATACATGAGAATTCCTGTGCCTCTGAGTCAGGATTGACTTATTTCTGTCTTCATTTCGACTTGAATGACATCCTGTTCCGAAAGATGCTGTGTAATACCGAGAATACCTTTTTTCCTAAAGAATCTGAGAACGCTTACGGTATTCGACAAAGCATCGAAAAATTAATCCAGCTTTGCGACGACAAGAATAAAAATTGTTTGGCAAGTCGATTAGATATCGTTTCTGCCTCCATCAGCTTGTTTGGAGAGATGAGCAAGTGCTTGTCCGACTCCGAAACAAAACGAAGCCCAGACACCTCCATTCGCAATATCCAAATGGCGCACTTTGCCTCCGAGAGAATCATGAAGTTAGCCCCTCAATCCATCACCCGTCATGAGCCTTCTATGGAAAGGCAGCTTACGAATGTGGTTTCCAAAATCGCAGCAGAACTTGCTATAAGCAGAACTTATCTGTACCGAATCTTTAGTCAAACATTTGGCATGTCCCCTCGTCAATATTTGTCCTCCTTAATTCTGGATAACGCCAAGTTCATGCTGCTTGACGACCACAAATCAATAGAAGAGGTCGCTTACAACCTAGGCTATTATGATGTCTCGCACTTTAGCCGACAGTTCAAGCGGTGGACTGGAATGACCCCGTCACAATATCGGAACAAAATGAACTTGTAGTTTCAAGTGCAGAATAGAGGAATATGTAACGATGAGGGATAAACCATTCCTCTAGTGAATGTTTTTATAGTAGGTTGCTCCTATTCGTCCTCTTGGATACCATACAAAAGCATGTTCGAACTGGCCACTTCCGTCAATATGTGGCCCTTCCCCAACCCATGTGTGGCAAAGTACTTCTCCTAGCCCGCTGCGAGATCTCCTGAAAAAACTTGCCGTTACTTATGATACGGTTCTCCGCGCTGTCTGTAACGGCAAGTTAAAAGGCCATCTCTTTATTGGATGGCTGCATGCATCGCTTCCGCGATAGTAAAGAAATCTTCTTGGTTTATCTCAAAATGGCCGGTACGGAACGGGTAGCCCCAATTCCGTTTGCCTCGGGTGAAGGAAAGCCGATCAAGCAAGCCTTCGATTCTTGCTTCTTGGCAGGGAACATATTCGATATTCCGCCGGTAAGGTACGAACGTCGCGGACATCGCATATTCGTACACATGGTCGTCCAAAACCCGGCCAATGGCGGTGAACGCTTGCAATGGCTCGCCTTCTCTTATCTCTGTTCGAGGAGAATAGTACACAAGCCAATCCCCAGGTTGCATTCTGCGTAATGGTGCAGATTTACCGTGACACATTTGGGCGAAGCCGCCACTAACCCCGCGTTGTACATGCGATGCCGAGACGACGCCTATCCAATAGGAAGGCTTTCCCGTCTCGAACAAATCCTCCGTATTCATTGCTGAACCCATCTCCTTTTTCTTACGCTGAATCCAGCATACAACAACGCTACTGACAGCGGTTTGTCAGTAGCGTTTGAGCTTTTTTTGATATCCTGTATCGCTGAAAGTGGTGCGCGACTATTCGAAAACAGAACAGATTTACCTTCATAGCATGGATTTGGCTTTGGGTAAAATCACTTACGCGGAATTCGAGGCGCAGATGGTGATAGGCATTTTTACTTTATTATCACTTAACAGGCACGATTCTGTTTTTCGCAGTAAATCCCGGTCATCTTCATAGTCGAAAATAGTATCCAGGAAAACTTGCTCGTTTGGAGCTAAATGAACAAGCCATTTGAGCTTTTCAGCAAAGTATTCTCGTCGGGTTCCAGTTATACTAAAAGGATAAGTGTTGAAACGTTTGTCAAGAAAATTATTCTACAGGTAAGCGCAGACTGGCATAACCGAAAGGATGATTAAGAAATGGAAACTAGAGCAATCGCAGGTACAAGTAGGGCGGGACGTCCATGACTATGAGATCAAACAAAATGGTCAAGGTGCCTAATGAACTGGTAAAGTTTCCGAATAAAAAAGGGAGCTTGAAGCTGGATGGGATGTCCGTTATCGAATTCTGCTTTTACACGCAAGGCATAAAAGGAACCTTTTTTTTGAAGGATCATCTTCTGCTAATCGTCAAGTCGGGTGTCTATACAGTTCGCTTCGGTGATCAGGAATATACGATGCGAAGCAACGAAATGATGTTTATTCATAAATCAATGGGAGTCGAATACGAGAAAGCGGGTGAACCCGATTCCGATTACATTCTCGACTATATGATGTTTCTCCTGAACGAGAAGATAATAGAGGAATTCCTCAAATTCGCCGGTTTAAACCCGATTTGTCTCGTGAATGATGTTGTTCCGATAACAGTCTTTCCGATCAATGACCGCCTTGGAAGCTATATCGAGTCGTTAAAACCCTATTTCGAGCACCCTGACGAAGTCAAAGAAGGACTGGTTCGTGTGAAACTGATGGAATTGCTGTTTCACATAGCAGATTCGAATGATCGTTTGTTGCATCAAATGATGCAACCCATAAGCAAGGACAGAAGCAGCATCACAAAGATCATGGAGGAGAACTTCATGAATCCCGTTTCCCTTAACGACCTGGCCTATTTGTCTGGCAGAAGCCTGGCGGCGTTCAAAAGGGATTTTCAAGCAATATACAACACCTCCCCGCTCAAATGGGTTCGCAATCGAAGGCTGGATAAAGCCAAGGAACTGTTAGCGGAAACAGCATTATCTGTTACAGATATCTGTTTTTCGACCGGATTCGAAAATATCGCTCACTTTTCCAAAGTATTCAAGGAAAGATTCGGACTTCCACCGTCAGAGTTTAGACGTCAGCAGCGGTTGAAGAAGGATGCCTAGAGGGGCTAAAAAATGAGCTAAATAAACAAATAGAATGAGCTTGTAGGCAAAGAAATTTATTCGTCCCCTTGATATTCTTAACTCATGCGGTAAACGCAGCCGTATTAAAAGAAGAATGTAGGGAGGCAATTTTATGAATAAATCTAAGATCGTATTAATTACAGGTGGAAACAAAGGTATCGGTTTTGAGACAGCAAGACAATTGGGAAATATGGGGTATGAGATTTTAATAGGAGCAAGAAGCGAAAATAAAGGACATGAGGCCGTAACGTTATTGGAAAAGGAGAAAATTAAAGCTAAAACAGTGGTTCTTGATGTCACGAACCCCAGCTCCGTTCTCTCCGCAGTAGAATGGATTGAGCAAGAGTATGGATTGCTTGATATCTTGATTAATAATGCAGGTGTGTTTTTCGAAGAAAACACCACTCCAATTGAACTGGAATTGTCTGTTCTCAAGAGTACCTATGAGACAAACGTTTTCGGTGTATTTTCTGTCACTAAAGCAATGCTTCCACTGCTCAGAAGTTCTTCTGCCGGAAGAATCGTTAATCTTTCCAGCGCATTAGGTTCCTTAACATTGAATTCAGACTCAACGTCGGAATTTTATAATGCGAATTCGCTCGCCTACAATAGTTCTAAAACGGCTGTAAATGCTTTAACCGTTTCCTTTGCTAAAGAATTAAGCGATTCTCCTATTAAAATCAACTCCGTCTGCCCTGGATTTACAGCTACCGATTTAAATGGTAATAGCGGCTATCGTTCAGTCGAACAAGCAGCCTCCACTGTAGTGGAGCTTGCCACAATACTTAATGATGGTCCAACTGGTGGCTTTTATGATGAGCATGGAGTTGTGGCTTGGTAAAACAGAAAATTTGTGTAAGTAGGAATTTCCATCGGGACGATGGAGACAAGGGTCTGCTGTTGCCTTCGCGAAGGGCGTAGCCCAAGCGAGGGCGCTGGAGGCTTATAATTCTCTTCCCCTTTGCTATTTGGATAACGTTCCTCAAACAGCTCCGTCAACCGCTGCTTTACAAGCGGATCGCCGAAGCCTTTTTTGATGCGATTCTCGAAGTTCTCATTGTACCCCACGGCTTCTAAATACACGATCTTCTCTGCCGCGTCCATATTCGTAAGGCTGTTTCAGATACCTGAGCTTACAACGACTGAATCTCTTTCGGGTACAGATCCCCCATTTGGTTTGAACCGTATCTAGGCTGCCAATACCATATCACGATCTGTCAGAGCTGTAGATCGTCTTTAAGTGCAATTGAGTATGGCTCCTTCTTGGTAATCTCAGCAATCCCGAGGATACCCTACTTTTTCATTGCCTGTTAAGGCTGCAAAACTTGGTACACAAACAATTGCCATCCAAGAAAAATTGCCTCTACTTATTGTGGTTCAGCAAATCGCGTTAATAGAGAAAAACATTTAAGTATGTGAGAAATAGTTTTAATAATACTTCTCATTTTGCGATCTATTTAATACGTGTCATTAATTCATGATAAGAAATAATAGAAAAATCAAGTTTCTTGTACCTAGAGGTAAATAGTTTGTTAGTTACCATATAAGGGATAACTTCATAGTCCAACGCATCCAATTTTAATGCATCTATAATCTTACAAAGGTTATTCTTTATATAGTCAATCCTTCTCTGAAACTTCTCATCATCTTTGTGTTGGTAGAAAAAGCTCTTTTGTTGCATTTGATCCTCATAGATAGAACCTACTTTTTGAAGCACTTTACTCTCGATCAGCCAAATTTCTTTTTTAGATTTATCTACAGCAATAACATCATAGTCACCTAAGTTATCTGGAAATTCATTCTGAGGAAATCTTGATGCCAGTTCTAATTCTGGAAAAACAGGATAGAAGCCCTTATCTAGAAAGGCATTAGCGATATCCTGTACCATTTCATCTTCATATCTTTTTTTCCATTTCGTGAGTACTAATTTCACATTTTCCATGTTTATCTCAAAAGGAATATACCATTCTAAAAAACCACTCTTCCAATACGTGGCTAATTGTTTAATAACAACAGGTGAAAATATACATTTACCATCTTGCATTACTACAGGCTTAACATCAAATCTGTTATCACGTTTTTCCCGATCCCAAAATGGTAAAATATCATGAATTGTACCATTTAGGAGTTTTAATTTATTGCAATCTAATGTTATAAAATTCAGGGCATTCTCAGCTTTTTTCTGATCATCATGTTTAAGTTCTAAAAAAAGTGTTAGGAAGTCACTAATTAATTTATCTGGTTGGGCTTGAAAAACATTTGGATAAATTTCTTCAACAAAAGGATTATCCAAAACCTTTAACTGTAAATATTCGAATAATGAGATCAGCATACCCAGTTCTATTCCGGTATCTATGAAAAAGGCACTTGCACACTGAATCAGATATTCCTTATCTGTTTCATCATTTTTTATTGGGTAATCTTGTTGCTCATACTTACGACGAAGTATTTCCTCATATTGTAGCACTCCAATTTCAGAAAAAATATTATCGACCTTGTACTCATCATCAATTTGAATTAATACATCGAAATCGGTAAAGTGGCATGTATCAGCATTGTCTTGTAGCACAACAAGCCAGTCAGCAAAAGCTAAAAGATTTTCAAATTCATCTTTTTTACACTCGGAATTATTATCCTGATGTTGAATTGCAAGATTACTTTCTAATAAATACTGGGCCGTTCTTAAATTGCGTCTAAACTCTTCTCGGATATTCCTTGTTTTCTGCTCAAATTCTTCTTGAACAACAGGATCTAAATTATTAAAGCTTGAATAGCGCTTGCGATTAACAATTATTCCATGTAATTGAGTAGTGTAATAGTTTAAAACTTTATTGTGTAAATGCTTTTTGCTGTATTGGGAGATTTGATCTTCAAAAACTTTTACGATGGATGTTTGCATTCTTCTAATAACACGAGTTGCTGATTTTCCAGAATACTCTCCTGGCTCTGCCCCTGCTGAAAAACAAACTCTTGCAATTTCTTTCCTTGCTTTCACAAAGTTATGTGCTTCTGATTGAACACTAATAGCCATATCAGAGTAAAAATAGTCTTGTTCAATAGTAAAAACGCCCACTTCTTTTTTTAGTGAAAAATCTTTAATAACAACCGACTCTAATTCTGAAAAGGAAGACTGATTATGTTCTCTCAGCGGTTCTAATAGCTCCAAAAAGTATGCAGATTCTACACTTTTATCACCAGCATTCATCATAGCAAACATTAGGTCTTCTTGATTTACAGCATATCGAATAATTATTGTGTCTGTATCAATATAAATATCACTATATACATATTTCTTGCTTCTATTCATGGTAAAACCAGAATGGTCAACTTTTTTTGCGTAATGCATAGGCATAAACATAACTTGAAGCACTTTAGAATTTAGAATTGGGAATCCAGCAAGTATTTCGCCATATCTATTAAAAAGACGCTGATTTAACTCATTAGTTGTTCTCAGCGCTGTATGATTATTCATTGAGAAATCTTCTTCTATAAAAAATTCAACATTCTGGGCTAGAAAAAGGAACGTGGATGGGCCAATTTTCTTAACTTCACCGCCAAAACCTAAACAACCTTTATGTTCAACATGTGAATAACCCCATTCACCCTCCATAACTTTCCAACTATATGGATTAGTAAACATTTTGGATTGTAAATTGAACGGATAATTCATAAGTTCCTTAGTAAAGTACTCATAAACATACTCATCTGTACTTCCATATGAAACAGAAATTGAATTGTACTCAATTGAGCCTGATGCAATATGATAATGTGCATTTTTCCACGTAAAAAACAGATTACTTTTACCACCTATGATCATTATTTCTGCTTTTTCTGTTCTATCATATTCTATGAATTCTATCAATTCATTAAAATCCTCCATAAAGCCTAACATATAAAACAAATCTAGAGCAGAATATGAAAACAACTCTCCATCCTCACCCAAAGATACCCCATGTGCTGTAATATCGGTGAATGGCTCTATTAGCAAAAAATGAATCGGCATCTCGGCCAAAATATCAAATGCATACCCCCCCTTTTAATTCTTTCCTGTAATACGTCTCGCAAAGTCGCAGTTGATTGCTCTCATGCAATAAATTAAATGCCATGATTTCAGCGTCAATGCTTTCAGGATTATCAAAGTCACCTTTATCTATTGCAACCAACACTCTACCTTCGCTAACAGCCATAAATGCTAAACGGTTATTTGTAAATGGTTTACCTGTATCTTTATTAAAAATTCTAGGTGCAATGAGAACTCGCGAACGATCATTATTCGAAAAATTGAAAGTATTTTCTATTAATTTCCCCCATGTTAACCTGATATGGTGATGGAATTCTTCTACTGTTGCCAAAGAAAGCAGCTTTTTGTACAAATCGACCAGAATTGATGCATTATAAATTGGGTAATATTCTTTCTTATAAACGAAGAAATGACGCATTTCAATTGGACATTTTTGATATCCCATTATTTGAAATGCATGCTTAGAAAGTTCTACAAACTCTTTTGAATTAAACAGAGAATTCGCTGCTACCCAAAATTGTTCTGAGGGCATCTCAAATGCGATATGATAATCTTCACCAGGAGAAGATATGTTACTATCAGTCAGCATATTTATTATTTTTTGGTTATAATGCAATACAGCCTTAAGTTCACCTTTCATTTCAAGAACTTCGGCTAACTCAGGAAGAAAATTCATTACAGCATATACCTGTTCGTGACCAGTACCAATTACTACTGGATAAGTCTCACCATCAACAATTATTTTAACTTCACCAAAGTCATTTAGTGTCAAATCTTCTCTATAGGTAATCGGCAAATAAATAGAAATTGCATCAAAGAACTCTTTGAATTCGGAATATTGCTTAATATTTCGATTACCGAACTTTGTAGTATTACTTAATGAATGGTTAAGTGTTAATTCTTGTGCTAACGCCGAACGATTATCGGCCCAAGAATTAATGCAAAATATAGCTCTGGTGACATCATCAATGGTATAAAGGGATATGATTTTTCCAAGCTCTTTGGAGGTAGCCTCAATATATTCGAAATCAGAAATACACTCATCAATCAGGACCGTATTTGTATTTGAAGCTTTCCTTAATGGTTTATTAATACAGCACTTTTTATACTTCTTTCCACTTCCACAAATACAAGAATCATTACGACCAATCGCCATTTCCAAAGCCTCCCGCCATTTTACTTAGGTATATTATCTTCAGATGGGCTCCTAAATCAATTATGTAGAACGCTATTTCTAATAGCAGTTTAAAAAATTATCATCTTCACCTCAATAAAAGAGTATAAACAATCCTATCAAGATAATTTTTTGTGTATTAATCGAATAAACCTCCACATTCTCCGACGACTTAGGCGGTATGGACAACGAAGTAAGTACAATAATTATATAATAATTCTGAAACGAAACCAAACATAAGTTCCTACGTAATACGCTTATACATAAATTTAGGAGGAAAGTAATATGAGGAGAAATACAAATGCGAACAACCAACAAGATCTTTTTCTTTTGCAGAAAGAACAGGAAGATTAGTTCTTGTAACTACTGTAATTGGCGTTTTAGGAGTCGGTTATTATAAGCTTTTAATGCTTGCTATTAACATTCTCTCTACCAAAATGTATATGAAATTTCCTCTTTCTATAGAGCACATTATTGTAACTTGCATGCTCTCTACCGGATGCCTAGTTCTAGTAAGCGCAATTTACTATTCTTACTGCGAATTTTCTGCTCTTAACTATACGCAAAGGGGAGTAATGAGGAGGAAAAATATAAATAGAGCAGACGAAAGTTATTCTTCCCTGTTCAAATTTTCTTCCTTATATGCAGGCATCTCAATGATAGTTACTTTGTTATTCTTATTAACTGTTGGGCTTATCTTTCAAAATCGTTTTGTTATTGTCATTACATGTTTAGTTGTAGTTCCCTTCGTAATTGCATTGCTTTTCAAGAAATTCAGAAAAGAACTACGCAAAGGAATAGTAAAACTGCGAAAATACGTGATGAAAAATTGGAAAGTAATGGGTGCTTGGATATTTACTGCTTATATTATGTTAAACATCTTGATTATTGCTATGAGCAATTTACAAAAGCCCAGTTTTATTATTAACTTTGTTAATGATAAAACAGTACCAATTAAGTTTCATTTTGAAAACAAAATTCCAGAGAAAGTAAACCTGAGCTTTTATTCTACAGATGATAAAGGAAACAATGCTGTGCTTACCCAAGAGGTAGAAGTAAATAAACTAGATTTCAAACGTTCATTTATAGAGGTGACTGAGAAGCAGATTTCAGAGAAAGCATCGTCTTCTATGGCTAACTTCCTGAATAAAGAAATGAATAAAGGTTTGAACGAAGCATACCTACCCGATAGGAGCCATTATGATTATAAATATGAAATTAATTCATTTGATTTCTTGAAATCAGGGAAAAACTTTGTGATTATTCAATTTGAAATAGATTCCTTGAGTAATAATCGAGTCTACAAAGTTGTCAATGAAATTGATGTCAAAGATAGAGAAACATTCATAATTAATACAGAAGAGTTCTCGTCAGGCAATTAAATAACCAGAGATTGCTATATCTCAGAATATATTTATACTATTTAAAAACTTCACAGAAGCCCGTTTACGCACCATCCCGACCTGAGTCTGACCTACCCCACTCCTATGGTCTATATGCTGTAAATACAGGCTCCTGCGAGCTTTTTTTCAAAAAACTTGCCCCTACTTATGATACGGTTCACCGCGATTTATCTTCACCGCCCGATAAATCTGCTCGGTGAGCACCAGCCGCATGAGCTGATGAGGCAGCGTCATGCGCCCGAAGCTCATGCGCTGCTGGGCGCGGTGCATGACGTCATCGGAGAGCCCGTGGCTCCCTCCGATGACAAAGACGACATGGCTCGTCCCATAGGTGCCGAGCCGGTCGATCTCTGCGGCAAGCTCTTCCGAGCTCCAGAGCTTGCCGTCGATCGCGAGCGCAATGACATGCGCCTCGCTCTTGATGTGCGCGAGGATGCGTTCGCCCTCGCGCGCTTTCACCTGCACGATCTCCGCGATGCTCAGAGAGTCAGGAGCCTTCTCATCCGCCACCTCAATCATCTGGAATTTGAGGTAAGGCGTCAGCCGTTTGGCATATTCTGCGATGCCGAGCGTCAAGTATTTTTCCTTTAGTTTGCCTACACTAATCATTTGAATGAACATAAACCCTCCATCTATCTGCTTTCGTCATGAATGTATTTTCTCTCCGGTCAACCGTGGAGCCCGCCAGTGAATCTGTCCTTTGTAGTTTATCATATGCCTGTCTAAAACACGCAACGTGCTGCAAAAGAGGCTCTTCACATTTGAACCGCAAGCCCTTTGTGTATATGATAGTTTTATCAATGTGTACAGGGAGGCTGCGTTGCATGGCCGTATTGTTAAATGAGCAAATCAGAGCATCCGAGGTGGTGCTTACAGGACTTCGGGGCGAGCAGCTGGGGGTTGTCTCCAGACTGGAGGCTTTGGCGCTGGCCAAGGCGGCAGGCGCTGACCTCGTCTGCACCTCGCTGATGAGCAGTCCGCCCCCCTGCAGCCTGATGGCGAAGGGCAAAGCGAAGGCGGCCGCGCAGAAGGAGACAGCGGCCGGGCGCAAGTCCGGTGCAGACCGGCAAGCAGGCGGGAACGGCAAGAAAGAGAAGGTCAAGGAGCTGCGCTTCACGGCTCAGATCGAGGAGCATGACTACGATACCAAGCTGCGGCAGGCGGACAAGCATCTGCGCTCCGGCAAGCCGGTGCAGCTTGTCGTGAAGGCTTCCGGTGCAAAGGAAGCAGCGGCCGCCAAGGCGGTCATCGAGCGGCTGGTCGCCGACCTTAAGGAAGCCGGCGTCAAAGACACCGGAATTCAATCCGGCGGCAAGGGCTCGCAGGTAAAACTGAATCCCCGGTGAGCCTTGCTGCCTCACCGTCCTTAGCCTTACCCTAGAAAGGCCAAACGATCCTAACCGCAGGACGCGGAGGATTGTTTGGCTTTTAATTCAGCTTGATAATTTCGATCACTCTGTTTTGCTGAGACATTGTCCGCACATGCCGTCAATCTGGTATTGATAGAGCTCTGTACTGCCCGAACCTTAGCAGTCCAGACCATAGAATTTCCGCCTTTATATTTCGTTTCAACCCCATCTACAACTACTTTTCCCGAGAGAAACCCCGCCTTTTTAATCCACGTATGCTGTAAACTCATTTTTAGAGCCAATACCCGATTTGTTTACTGCTGCGCTTTTTTATTTATGAAAAAATCGAATGAGGGATGAGATTTCCTCTAAGGTTTCTTTTTGACCATTTTTGATCCACATTACCCAAATTTCAAACACGCCGGCACTCATAAAATCAATCCAATAGCTTCGTTTCGCACCTGTCCAGTCTGGGAAGGGAATGATCTCATCAAAATATTGAGTAATAGGGTACTTAAAGATCTGATAGAGCAGCTCTTTGCAATCATTTTCAATGACTATTTTCGTTTTTTTCCAACAGCGCCTAGGAAAAGGATAAATTCTTCATCACCGTTTAAGCCTAATACCTCGTCGATTAGGTTTTGGTCATAAATACCTATCGCACAAGCTCCTGCATCGATCGATTCGCTTGCCAGATAAAGGTTCTGAGAGACATGTCCAATATCAATCAGGATTTTTTTATGTGCTGAGATATCATATTTCCATTCGGAACGGTATGGAATTGTACTCCATGCGAACATTACGGCAGCCTTTTTCGAGAAATTCGGGACAAATGGCTGGTCTAATGTGATGGCATCAATTTTTTCGTCCATCTCATCCAATTCAGACATAAATAAGAGCTTGTGTTCCACCGGTAAATATCTGTAGATTCCTTGGCGGATTCCCTCCACCCGCATAATGAAAAGATAGGTTTCAAAGGTATGTGTTGCGCCACTGCACGGCACAGTTCGAAGGGTAAGTCCGGTCTTCGTTGTACTTGTTATTCCTTGAGTAGCCCATAATAGATAGGATAACTCTTCGAGCTGTAAACTTTCCTCAGAATAAAATCGCGTACTTCTTCTTTCCTTTATACAGTCATAAATATTTGATTTTTTAACAACATTCCCATTACATTCCGGGAGGTCAATAATGACGGATGAAGAGGAATAAGGTTTAACGGTCATTGGTTTTGGCAGACCCTTTATCTTATCTGTTTTCACATGTTTAAATTCAAGAAAGTTAGACTTCAAGAAACTTCTTTGCTGTTCATATGGCCCCATAATAGAACCTCCCATGATCTTTTTACTCTATAAAAGTATACATGCCCAGGTATTCGTGGTTGTGATTTGAATCACGAACCAATGAGGTGAATTGGTTAATCAGGGGTAACTTATCGCTTGTATCGCAGCAAACGGAGGTTGTAAAGCTGCTGGTAGAACACGGCGTCAACCTGAATGTTCATCCGGCTTTTTTGCGTGCTGTCCGCTATCTGACCATTACCTGAAGACTTTGACATATTTGCTCGATCAGGGGGTGGACATCAATTATAATAAACCGGATAGGGTCTTCCTTATCAGGCGACTCCGTTAACTGTGGCTGCACGTATGGGTAATATAGCCATGGTCAAATTTTTGATTGAACACGGCGCGGATGTTACTATGGCGGAAAAGACGGAGAGCGGCCGTAATGGCTGATTATTTGAAGTCGCTGGAACCGGCTGATTTGCATAATGCGGTTAATTGACCGATGAACAGAGAAGAGATGAAGGGGGAGTTCTGCATGATTACGCTCAGAACAATCACTCTGGAAAACCGGCGTGCTATGTTTAACTTGGAAGTTTCAGAGGACCAACGGCAATTTGTTGCGTCTAATCTGTCAAGCGTGGCGTCTTGTTATGTTCTTGTAACCAATGGGGGACATCCATTTCCATTTGTCATTTATGATGATGAGCAGCCAGTCGGATTTGTTATGTTGGCCTATGGAACCACTGGATACGAAGAACCGTCAATCGCAGAAAACAACTATTGCATCATGCGGCTGATGATTGACAAGCAATACCAAAATCGGGGTTATGGTCGGGAAGCCATGAAGAAAATCCTGGAATTTATTCGCACCTTTCCGGCAGGGCCAGCACATTACTGCTGGATCCCTTATAAATCAGATAACATCGCTGCCAAAAAGCTTTATGAAGGCTTCGGCTTCCGTGACAATGGTGAAGTTTTCAACAACGAGTCAATAACCGTTTTGCAACTCTGATTTGCTGCCAAACCGTTGAAGAAAGTGAGTTCCAAGGAAGGGTCATCCGCAAATGCCGGCCTAAAAACTTGCCGTTACAGACAGCGGGGTGAACCGTATCGTAAGTCGGCAAAAACTTCGCTGTGTTGTACACTACAATTTGGGTTGAATTACAACGGCTCGCTTTGACCATTGGCTTTTCGTTTATAATTTTTCTCCACAGAAATTTGGAAGCTCCAGTCTCCAGTAAGTATTTGCTGCTGAGCCGGGCCATCGAATACTTTTAATTCGTTTACGTTGACTTTCAACAGGAACTTGTCCGGAGGTGGCGACCCGGGAAATGAATAATTAATGGTGCCGTTTTTGGGCGTCACTACACCTGAATCCGTGGCGATACCGGGAACTGCCTGTATCGTTGAAGAGTCCAATAGAAAAGTCGGCTTCACCGATTGTTTCACCCATTGTGACTCCGGTATCAAGTTAGAATGTTTCATAGAATATTGGATAATTAGTCTCTGACCGTCGAATAAGTAATGATGAATGAGAAGTGTATAGCCTTTGTCTGTTTTACCGCTTATAAGAACCATCTCGTTATATCCGTTAGTTGGCACCAGCGCTAGGTCACTGCTATTTTCATACTGATTTCCCATGAGCGGTGAAGTAAATGAATTCTTAACGCTGAAGAGTACCACCGCAGAGATGATCAACACGATCATGGATACCGCGGCTACCTTAGATTGGAATAAGCCTCTTTGCTGAGGAGATATTCTTTGTTTCAGCGCCAGGCCTTGTTCGGGGAGCGCGGCCGGTACCTGCTCGGTTTCATGGTGAACTTCTTCCGGAACAGGCGCATACGCCTGATGGAGGCCGGAAACCGGGAATCGTGTCTCAAATGAGGTTGCCTTGCTGCTGCTGTGTGCAGTGATACTCCCTCCGTGTACCTCAATAATGCTTTTCGCGATGGCCAGTCCGAGACCAGTCCCCCCGGTCTGCTTCGACCTGGAGCTCTCCACCCGGTAAAAGCGGTCAAAAATAAAGGGCAAATCCCGTTCCGGAATGGGGTCTCCATAATTTTCAATCTGCACGACGACCACATCTCTATCCTGTTCAATATGGATGTCGATATATTTGCCCGCCCGCCCGTACTGGATGGCATTGGCGATTATATTCTCGTACGCCCGTACCAGCAACCCTCCGTCCGCTTGGATCTTGTATTCTCCCTCTTGCATGTTCAGCCTGATTTCCATGCCTGCATTCTCCGTAACCGGCACGAATTCCTCTTCCAGCTGGCAGATCAACCCGGCGATATCCAGTTCGCTCAGTTCTAGAGGCATACCGTTGTTGATTCGCGTATATTCGAACAGCTCGTCGATCAATCGCCGAAGCGACAAGGATTTCTCATACGCAATGTTGACATAATAACGCATCTCCACTTCATCCTGATACCGGTCCTCCTCGATCACTTCGAGAAAACCGAGAATCGAGGTCAGTGGAGTGCGCAGGTCATGCGATACACCGGTAATCAAATCGTTTTTGGTCTTTTCTGCCTTGCGTTCCTCTGCTATCGAATGCTTCAGCTGCATACTCATCTGATTGATACTGAACGCAACCTCGCCTAATTTATTGCCGGCAATTTCCGGAATCTGATGGTCGAACTGCCCGCCCGCAATCTCATCCAAACCACGGGTGATTTCCGCCAGATAATGATCCCATTCCCTGCTGAGCTGATTCACACTCTCTGCGACAACGTTTAACTCATCCCTGCCTTTTACTGTTACTACACGTCCGAACCGGCCTGCCAATATTTCCTGCAGCCCTGTGTTGATTTCGCGCAAATCCTGAACCAAACGAAGACTGGCAAGGAAGAAGGTAAGGGGAAAGAGAAGGATACCGGTTATGATCATCACACGAACGGATCCGGCATGCTCAATGCTCCAATTGATCGGGGCGGCCACGTATTTGATTTTTTGCAGCTCGCCCGCCATGAAATACCCGAAAAAAATAGCTGCGCCTGTTAAGACCAGGCTTGCAACCATAATTAGCATTAATCTCCAACGAATCGTATACAGCCACTGCAGTTGGATCCTACTCACCCCTTGCTTTTAGCTCGTTTTCGATTTTGTAGCCAATCCCCCACACAGTTTTGATGATCCGCGGTTTACGCGGATTAGATTCTATCTTCTCACGGAGCTTCCGGATATGAACCATGACGCTATTCTTTGACTCCATAAAAGGTTCGTTCCAGACCTCTTCGTAGATGCGGTCCATGCTCAGTACCATCCCTCTATTGACTGCCAGCATGTGAAGGAGCGCGAACTCGCGGGGAGTCAGCTTGATTTCCTGCTGATCGACCGTTACCGTATGGGACGCACTATTAATAACGACGTTTTCGATATGTATTTCGTTCGCGTTAACCGCAGCGGCGTTGAACTGGTTCATCCTTCGAAGCTGCGACTTGATGCGTGCGATCAGCTCAAGCGGGTTGAACGGTTTGGTTACGTAGTCGTCGGCGCCGATACTGAGACCTGATATTTTATCGATATCTTGGCCTTTAGCCGAGAGCATGATGATGGGAATTGAATTTGTTTCCCGTATTTTCATACAAGCTTGCAAACCGTCCATCTTGGGCATCATTAGGTCAAGTACAATTAAATCAACCTGCTCGGACTGCAGAATTTCCAGTGCCTCCAGTCCATTCGACGCTTGCAGGAGCTTGTAGCCTTCGTTATTGAAATAGATATTCATCAATTGGATAATTTCCGCTTCGTCATCCACCATCAAAATCGTGCTTTCCGCCATAGATCCTCCCTTAATTCTGTATCTTTCTTAATTTAAGAGTAGAACAATAATTATAAGCTATATTTCTAATACAATGAATAACGTTAGCAATATTTAAGGAAATGATAAGAATTTCGGTAGCCAGCTGATAAGCTTTCTCTTCTATACTTAGTCCAGCACAAGTGGTTAATCGTTTAAACAACAAATGAGCGGAGGTTATAATTTTGAAAGTTAACTTATTAAAGAAGGCATTAATCGTTAGTTTGAGTGCTATGCTATTGGTCATTTCAGCAGGTTTTAGCCTAGACCCAAAGGTTTCTGCGAATTCAAATAACCAGGCAGGTGCGGAACAAACTTTAAAGGTGCTGTACAAAGAGAAATATTTTTTCGATGAGGAATTGTTCAAACAGCAGTTTCCCAATACTCAGATTCAGGAAGTGAAATGGGATGGGAAATCGGATTTAAAAGCTTTTATCGCCAAGCAGTCACCTGACGTTATGATGTTGAACACTCTTGAATATCAGGAGTTGTCCAAGGAGAATCAGTTAGCAGAACTCGGCCAGTTAATTAAACGTGACAATTATGATACTACAACAATGTATCCTGGATTGCTGGACGCACTCAAAGTCAATGGAAACCTCTACGGGTTAAGTCCAACCTTCAATACAGAATCCATTTTCTACAATGCCGACTTATTTAAAAAATATAATGTTCCATTGCCGAAAGACGGAATGACTTGGGAGGAAATATTGAAATTATCTGCCAAATTCCCGACTTCAGGAAATAAAGACACCCGTATTTGGGGACTTCACTATCCTCTTGATAATTACACCTATTTAATAAATGATATAGCAACTTCCGAAGGGGTCACCCGTTATAATCCTAATACACTTAAAGCAACTATGAATACAGCAGCTTGGAAAAGGGTAATCAGTATGGCTATCACTGCAATAAAATCCAATTCCATAGAAGGAACAAATGCAAGCGGCTTTGACAATGATCCTTTCATTATGGGACGAGCGGCGATGACGGTAAGTTCTCAAAGTATGGAAACTTTAAGAGACGTAACTGCGGATAAAGCTGCTATAGCAAATTATAAACCTTTTACCATTAAAATTGCCGCAGGTCCTGCAGATCCTAAGAATCTGAAAACAACACGAAATATCCATCTTCCTTCGATCATGACGATTAATGCTAGTTCTGCTAATAAAGATTTTGCTTGGAATTTCATCAAGTTGTATAACGGAGCGGATTACGCTAAATCCAAATCCCAATCAGATCAGTTTTTAGGTTATTCCCTAACTCGTATGGATTATAGTAAAGAGTACAATGGTCATAGTTTAGAGACCTTCTATAAATTACAACCAAACCTGGAAACACCGCCATATGTTAATCCAATAGGGAATCTATTTAACAATTCACAGTATTCAGTTATTCTGCAGAGTGAAGTGAAACAGGTGTTAAGCAACAAAAAGACACTGGACAAAGCGCTGGCTTCCATTCAAACCCAAGTTCAAAAGAGCCTTGATGATGCTGTGAAAAAACAAAAAGCGGCGAAATAGATCAGGAGCCTTAACTCGCTGAAAACGCCTTTACAGGCAATAACCCATTCTTAGATAGCTTCTATCTAAGGGTGGGTTCTTTTTTGCCCGGGCTGCTCACCCTTTTTTAAGGAAATGATAAGAATTTTGGTACCCGGTTGATAAGCTTTCTCTTCTATACTGGGGTCAATCCAAGCGGTAACCGTTTGAAATAACAAATGAGTGGAGGTTTTATTTTTGAAGAAAAATATATTACAAAAGGTTATGCTTACTAGTCTAAGTGTTATGTTTATCGGTACTTCAGCAGGTCTTGGCACAGGAAAACAGGCTTCTGCAAATTCAGACAAACAGGCAGATACGAAAGATACTTTAAAAGTATTGTACTGGAACGCAGACGATTTCAATAAGACGTATGGGGATTTGTTTAGTAAGAAGTTCCCGGATACAGACATCCAAGTAATTGCGCCTACAGGTACGAGTGCGATTACGGATTACAACGCGGCTATTCAAAAGTATTCACCGGATCTTGTGATGTTGTCACCCTATGATTACCAGCAAATGTCTAAAGATAAGAAGCTGGTAGATTTAGAGCCGTTAATTAAGCGGGATCAGTATGACATGACAACAGTATACCCTGGCTTGCTGGATGAATTGGAGAAACAAGGCGGCGGTAAACTTTATGGGTTAAGCCCAAAAACCGACTCGTATGCTCTTCTGTATAATGCTGATTTATTTGAACAATACAATGTTAATGCACCCAGTGACGGAATGACGTGGGAAGAGATATTGACTCTTGCTAAGAAATTCCCTACTAAGGGAGATAAGAATACCCGCATTTGGGGCCTAAGCTCCTTCGGGTCCAGCAATTTAGTGATGGATATCGCCAGAACTGAGGGGTTAACGTATATGGATCCAAAAACTCTGGAGGCTAGTGCGGATACTGCTGCGTGGAAAAATGCCTATCGTCTGTCCGTTGAGGCCACGAAGTCCGGGGTACTTGACGAAAGGATCAGCCTGTCTGGCAAAAGTTACCTGGAGAGCAGCCCGTTCATTATGGGACGATCAGCTATGATAGTAGCCTCTATCGGTCAGCTACAGTCCTTGCAAAAAGCAAAAAATAATGTAAAGAATTATAAACCGTTTACGCTTGGTATTGCTGCCGGCCCTGCAGATTCTAAGGATCGGAAGTCAACAGGATATGTTTTTGGTTCTGAGATTCTGGCTATTCCAGCCGGTGCATCAAATGTGGACACCGCTTGGGATTTCATTAAATATTTCAATGGAGATGACTACGCTAATGAATACTATAAACCGAATACCTCTAATAATAGTATCGGTGCTCCTCTATCCCGCATGATTAAGGAGTACTCTGGTTACAAACTGGATGCATTCTATACATTAAAACCTAATTTCGATTCATCTATTACAAATTATGCCCTCATGAACAAATCGCCAGATTTGGAGTTGGATTTTTGGTCATTTCTTTCTGAAGAACTGACACAGGTAGTAAACGGGAAGAAAACATTAGACGAGGCAACTGCTGCTATTCAATTAAGCATCCAAGCTGTTGCTGATAAACTGGCAAAGGCATAGAAGGGCAGATTGAATTGAAATAACACACCAATTATAAAAACCTATGTAACCACCTAATTCAGAATGTCGAATCAGGTGGTTTTTTGTGCTATTCAAATGTTCCACGTGGAAATTCCACTCTCTCAAACTCCCGCTTGCCCGCAGCTTCCGAGAATCACGTCCGGCTTTTGAACAGCAGCCTCAGTCGCTACTCCCCTCTGCCTCCGTACCCAGTGCAGGCTGCTTATTGGCCTCATAAGCGCTCAGTACCGAATCCAGCAAGCCGGGAAAGCGGGCATTCAAGTCCTCGGTGCGCAAGGACAGCATCCGCTGCGTTCCTTGAACACGGGTATACACAACCCCCGCCTCGCGCAGTGTCCGGGCATGGTGGGACAACGTCGATTTGGCAACCGGCACGTTGAAGCAGTTGCAGGCCTGTTCACCATTGCTCTTGATATCTGAGATGATGGATAAGCGAATGGGATCACTGAGTGCATACAGCACGGAGGCAAGCTGAATATCCTTGCGTTCCGGATGAAATAGTATCTTCATGGATCAATATCCCCTTTTGTCGTACAAATGGATGCAAAAAAAATTTTGTGCTTCTAATTGCATTTTATATCAACGCATGCTATATTTCAAATGTTCGAATATAATCGAACTATAAAACATTAAAAAAGGAGTGGCCATTACATGGACTCAGTAAACACAACCTCCGCTATAGCGGAAGACGATTCTTCAGTAGAAGCCACTCTTCCCAGGGAAGGGCTGCTTACGCTTCTGTTCAGTGTTGCGGTTGTCCTCGTCATTATGAATACGGCCATGTTCAACCTGGCATTGCCCGATGTGACAGAGACATTTGGCATCTCAGCCTCCGCTGCCTCCTGGATCGTGACCGGGTATTCCATTATGTTCTCCATTGCTTCAATTACTTACAGCAGACTTTCCGATTTCCTGCCGATCCGCAGGCTGCTGACCATTGGCCTGCTGACACTTGGCCTCGCGGCAGTTGCCGGATTCTTCAGCACGAACTTTATTGTGCTGCTGATTGTACGGATTGTGCAGGCTTCCGGTGCCGGTGCCGTTATGTCGCTGTCACTTGTCCTGTTCACCCGGTATGTTCCGCTGGGCCGCCGGGGCAAGGCGATGGCGACCATTATGTCTTCTGTTTCGCTTGGTCTGGGACTTGGTCCCGTTGCGGGCGGAGCCATTACCCAGTATTTTGGCTGGAACTGGCTGTTTGCCGTTACCGCTATTATCCTGCTGCTTGTGCCGCTGTTTCTGATGCTGCTGCCGAAGGAATTGCCGAGCCGCGGCTCGTTTGACGCACTTGGAGGGGTCTTCCTGGGCATCGGCACCACCGGGCTTCTGCTGTTCCTGACCAGCGGGCTGTGGATTGCGCTGGTTGCCGGAATAGCTGCTATCTTTTTATTCGTGAGCCGTATCCGCACCATTTCTGATCCGTTTGTTATGCCGGCCCTTTTCAGGAACCGCCCGTACCTGGTACTCTCTTTGATCGGAATTACCTCCTATCTGTGCAGCTTTGCAACACTGTTCCTGCTGCCGCAGATTCTGGTTCACCGGTTCGGCTTCACCGCAAGTCATGCGGGATTCGTCATTTTTCCAGGGTCTCTGCTCGCGATCTTTGTATCCCGTTCGGTAGGACGGATCATTGACCGCTTCGGCAACGGTGGAATTCTCCGCTTTGTACCGCTGCTGGTGCTGACTGCTACCGTACTGTTTGCTCTATTCGCAGGGCATTCATGGATAGCAGTGATGTTCGTCTATATGATTATGAGTCTGGCCTTCACCACGCTGTCCAGCAGTGTATCCAATGAGATCTCCCGCGTTCTGCCTTCCTCACAAATTGGCTCAGGAATGGGATTATTTCAGCTGCTCCAGTTCTTCAGCGGTGCCTTCGGTGTCGCCATGGCTGCCAGTGCTCTGGAATGGCAGCACGGGCTATCTCTGTCTGCAGCTTACTCCAACATTTACTGGGGACTCTCCATTGCTGCCGTCATCGCCATTGTCTCCGCCTTTGTATACCGCCGGAGCAGCGGGAGCCGGATTGAGGAAATGGTTGAGGCGTAAGCTTGAACGGACATCGTTCTGGCAAGATGCAAAATACCCTGCAGCTCACTTTACAGCTGCAGGGCAAGCCTGATCAAAAGTGACCGGATACCGCAGGATGAATGATCATCCAGGCACTCGGCCCGCTTTTGAATAGTTGATTCCCATTATCCTGAAGTACGGCAGCTCTAAACTACCAGAACCTCAGCGTTCTTATCGCACTCCGCACATTTCGCTGGCGGGTCCCAATCCGAGAACTCCGTTTCTTTCAGATCCACAATATCCGGCGCATCCTCGAACTCGTCCACAAATTTGTCGATAGCCAGCTCCACATGTTCCTTACATACTACATACATCCATCAAGCATCCCTTTCTGTGCCCCTCGGGCCTATACTCCTTCTACTGTTCTACCATACTTCCGCGCAAAAAGGAACTCCCTCAGCCGAGTTTACATACTCTCCACAAATTCCTGAATGTCCTCCGCAATCAACGCCAGCGCATCGCGCCAGAACTGTGGCGAATCTACATCGATATCCATCAGTCTTGCGGCATCCGCGATGGTATTTTTGCCGGTAGCTGCCAGAAAAAACCGGTAACGTTCAGCGAAATCTCCGCCCCGTTTTTTATACTGCGCATATAGTCCCTTGGAGAACAGCAGTCCGAATGAATAGGGAAAGTTCAAAAATTCATTGCCTGCCATATAATATCCGGCTTTACTGATCCACTGGTAAGGATGAATAGTCGCAGGGTCTACGCTGCCGCCATATGCGGCTACCATCGATTCATGCATCAGGTCATTCAGTTCCCGGGCGGACAGAGGACCGGATGGTCTTCGTTCATACAGCCGGCTCTCGAATAAATAGCGGGCATAGAAATCCACAATGTAATAACCTGCGTCGGACAAGCTTCTTTCCCAAATGGCCAGGGCCTCACTCTCGGCTGCCATGTTCAGCAGTTCCTCATGAATGAGGCTTTCGCAAAAAATCGACGCCGTCTCGGCAACCGGTACCGGATAGTCCGTATTCACCATAGTCTCACCAGCAAGGCAGCTGCTGTGATAGGCATGCCCGATCTCGTGAGCCAGCACACTTACATCTATATAATTCCCGTTGAAGCTGGTGATGATCCGGCTCTCGCCCACCGGAAAGATATCAACGCACATGCCAAAATTACCCTTGTCCGCCCTCGGTTCGGCATCAATCCAGCGCTGCCGGAATACTTTGCGGGCAAATTCGCCCAGCTCCGGGCTGAATGCGCTGAAGCCGGAGACGATCACATCCCTCGCTTCCGGGTAAGTGATTTTAGTTGAATTTTCTTCAGCTAACGGGGCAAAAACATCATAAAACGGCAGCGGTCCGTAATGGCCGAGCAGCGTTGCTTTTTTCATATAATATTGATGGAAAAACGGCAGACTCACCTCTATGGCTTCCAACATCACTTCAAGCGTCTTCCGGTTCATTCTGGATGCCTTCAGCACTTTATGCAGCGGTGATGCATACCCTCTCAGCTCATAGACCGCAAGCGCTTCTCCGCTTACGGAATTCAGACAGGCGGCACTCTGCTCCTCCACACTCCGGCATGCTTTGTACTCAGCTTCATAGGCAGCCTTTCTCAGCAATGCGTCTCCGTCATAGGCCAAATTCCGCAGTTCAGCTAACGACAAGCTCCGGGCTTGTCCACCGATTTGGACGTCCATTCGAAGCATGGACAGTGTCCGCATATACAGCCTCTCCCAGGCTTTGGAACCTGTGCTCTGCATGCGGGCAATAACCGCTTCCGCCTCTTCGCCAAGCAAATGCTCTGACTGCTGCTGCAGCCCGTGCAGATAGAACTCATGCCGGACAAGATATGCGGACGAAGCGATAACCGCCTTCAGATCTGTCATCCCTGCCAGCCATTTGCTAAAGCTTGCATGAGACTCCCCCGCTGCAGCTGCGGCGTCTTCCAGCTCATCCATCTGGTTCATCGCTTCCGCATCGTTTCGGTCCAGGCTGAACCGTAGCTCCGCATAGCTGAATAGGCAAAGGTAGACACTTCTGTAGGCATTATATTGTTTTAAAAATTGCTCGATCGCTTGTGCTGAGTCCCTTTCGTTCTGAATTCGGTTCTGAAGGTGTCCCGTCACCCACTGGTTTAGATGCTCCGCATATTCTGCCAGCAGCTTTCGGTCCTGCCGGTATTTCTCCGACTGAAAAGACGGGTACAGGCTGTCCAGCTCCCACGTTAATTCCATATTTTCTGATCTCTCCTCATCTGAGACACCGGGAAGAACAAGAGAGATGCTCAGTGTAAAAGGCCCCCTCCACCCAAACGAGGTAGAAGGAGCCTCTTCAAAATGCACAGTATTATTCTACATCCCTGCCTGCTTCGCAAGGAACTCCGCCGGGCGGTCCAGCTCATACAGTCTGCGGTAACGGGATTCACTTGCCAGCAGCTCCGCATGAGTGCCGCGCATCTCCACGGTTCCATTTTCCATGAAAATCACTTCGTCCATCTGCTCCGCACCTACCAGATGATGCGTTACCCAGATCAGCGTCTTATCCGCCATTGCGGCGAACATCGTTGCCAGCAGCTCGCGCTCTGTGCGCGGATCAAGGCCGACGGTAGGCTCATCCAGAACTACGGCTGGAGTATTCTGCAGCAGTATGCGGGCCAGGGCGATCCGCTGGCGCTCCCCGCCGGAGAAACGTTGTCCGGCCTCACGCACCGATGTATCGTAACCTTCCGGCAGCGAGGAGATCAGATCATCCAATTGAGCAAGCTTTCCAGCTTGCTTAACCTCTTCATCGGAAGCATCCGGCTTGCCCAGCCGGATATTGTTAGCAACTGTTGTGTCGAACAGATGCGGGCTCTGGTTAAGGACAGCGATCAGCTTCGGAATATTCTCTCCATAGGCGGAAGCATCGATGCCATTAATCACAGCAGACCCTACAGAAGGGGGAATCACTCCCTGGATCACCTTCAACAGCGTGGACTTGCCCGCTCCGCTGCGGCCGATAATGGCAATCTTCCGTCCCTGCGGGATATCAAGCGTCAGATCCTGAATAGACCAGTCGTCCCCCGAAGCGTAGCGGTATCCTGTGTTTTTCAGCTGGATATGCGCTTGCCGGGTCTCCTGGATCTTCCCGGCAGCAGCCTTTGCAAGAGCTGCAGTCTCCGCATTTTCCGCTGCTGCCCCGGCTCCCGGCATGGCCTCTTTCGCTTCTTCCACACCATTCAGCCGCTCCAGCGAATTGCGGTACTGTGGAATCTTCTCTATCGCCTCCGAGACCGGAAGGAAGGCATCTGCCACCGGGAACACCACCAGAACGAACGCTGCAATCAGCGTTCCGGCAATGGCACCGCTCTGATACTCTCCAGCGGCCCAGTAGATGACCGATAAGACTGCAATCCCTACAACGGCCTGCCCGATAAACATCCGGGCGCGCGCCCATCTGCGGAGGGCTCCGTCTGTGCGGGCGACCACTCTCTCATCCGCTTCATAAGTGGCCACGAACTGGCTCTGCCGTCCGCTGATGACCCAATCGCCCATACCCAACACGGCGTCAGTCAGCTTCTGGTAGAGCCGGTTGCGCTCCTGCTTCACCATCCGCTGCCGTGATTGTGTCAGCAGCAGGGAGACCAGCGGGAGGACAACTACAAGCACCAGCATATACAGTCCCATCAGCAGCGCAAAAGCCACATCGAACGTGCCCAGCGAAATGATGGCGGCAGCATAGATCAAGAGTGCGATAATACTTGGAAATACAGTACGCAGGTACACATTCTGCAAATATTCAATATCGTCAGCGAGCATACCCAGAATATCCCCGGTACGGAAGCGAGAAGACAGGAACAGTGCCTGCGGTTCGAGAATATTGTACAGCCGGATACGCATCTTCGAGAGAATCCGAAGAATCGTATCATGCGAGACAAGCCGTTCCACATAGTGGATCACCGCCCGGCTGGTCCCGAAGGTGCGCACGCCAACGATCGGTACATAGATCATCAGGATATTTTCCGGCGGGATGGAAGCTTTGGAAATCAGGAATCCCGAGGTGTACATCAGGGAAGAGGCTGAGAAAATAGTCAGCGCACCCAAGGCAATAATCAGCAGAAACCGCCAGAAATAAGAATTGAAATAGGGAGCAAACCATCCTTCACGTTTCAATGGATTCCCTCCAATTGACTTTGAATAAGCTCATAATAGGCACCCTTACGGGCTGTAAGCTCTTGGTGTGTACCAACCTCAGCCACTTGACCCTGCTGCATGACGACAATGAGATCCATGTCAAGCATCCAGTGCAGCCGGTGGGTAGCCAGGAATACCAGCTTGCCCTCAAACAGCGGCAGCATCGTTTCCTTTAGCTCGTACTCCGTCTCGATATCCAAATGAGCGGTCGGCTCATCCAGCAGCATGACCGGACGGCTGTTCAGCAGGGCGCGGGCCAGCGCTACACGCTGCTCCTGCCCGCCGCTGAGGGAACGCCCGCCGCCGCCAATCATTTCGTCCAATCCGCCCGGAAGTGAAGCTACCAGCTTGGATAAGCCTGCAGCGGCGACCACTCCAGCAACCGCTTCATTTGTCGCTTCAGGGTAATAAAAGCGCACATTATCCGCAAGCGTACCGCTGAAAATATAAGGGCGCTGCGGAATATAAGAGGTCTGCTGGCGCCATTCCTCATCTGTAAGCGCGGTGACCCTGTTGCCGTTCACCTCAATCGTGCCGGATGTAGGATGCAGGAACCCGCCCAGAATATCCACCAGCGTGGACTTCCCGGCACCACTCTCACCGATGATTCCAATTTTGGCATTTCCTCTAAACTCCAGATCCACACCGGAGAGTGAGGGAATTCCGCCTGCTTCATATTTCACGCCCACCTGATGAAGTGCAAGCATGCTATCCTTCTGCCAGGTGAATACAGCAGTTTTGGCTGTATCTGTTCCTGAAGCTGTAACTCCAGCAACATTCAGCAGCTCGGCCTCCACCGTCTTCCGGTCGATAATACTCTTCATGGCTTCTCCTGCTTCCTTGCCGTCAAGTGTAGCATGGAAGTCAGCACCCACCAGCCGGACCGGCAGAAAATATTCCGGGGCCAGGATCAGAATCGTCAGTCCGGTGACCAGGGTCATCTGTTCATTGACCAATCGGAGCCCCAGGCTTACGGCTACCGAAGCCACAGACAGCATCGTGAAGAAGTCCATAGCAAACGAAGATAGAAATGCCACGCGCAGCGTACGCATGGTTGCCGAGCGGTAGCGGTCACTGACCGCGGCAATGCTCTCGCTGTGGCTGCGGCTGCGGCCAAGGAACTTCAGCGTTTCCAGACCGCGCAGCGAATCCACAAAATGATTGGACAGAGTGCGATACGATTTTAACTGACGGTCCATCTGCTTGCGGGCCGTCATCCCGATTAGAATCATAAAGACAATAATGATCGGCATTGTCAAGGTAAGAATAACACCGCTTGATGTATCCTGAGTGTAGACATACACCAGCAGCAGCGCCGGTGTAACCGCCATCCCCACCATCCGGGGAATAATCAGCTCCAGATAGGTCCGGAACTTGGTTACTCCTTCAAGCACAAGCGTGACCAGATCGCCGGTTCCCCGGTTGCCTGCCAGCCTTGGCCCCAGCTGGAACAGCTTGTCCATCATTTGTCTTCTCATGCTGCTGCCGGTTGCTTCCGCGAAGCGGTATGATACACGGCTCATCAGCATGGCGCTGGCATGGCGCACCAGAAACGCAAGAAGGAACAAGAGCAGTTTCGCCCCTTGTTCCTTCAGCGGTTCTCCCGCAAACAGCGCAGAGACCCCTTCTGCAAGAGATTTAGCCAGCAGAAGAATGGACAGGCTTTGCACCAGGGTAAGGAAGCCGACGATCAGAAAGACCGGCTTAACTCCTTTGTACCCAAGCAAATTTTTATCCATTAGTATTCAAGATGCTCCTTCTCGTGAACCCGTTTATGGAAGACGAAATAGCTCCAGATCTGATAACCCAGCACGAACGGCAGCAGCGACAGCGCCACAATCGTCATCACCTTCAGCGAATAATGGCCGGAAGCCGCATTCGTAATTGTCAGGTTAAAGGCTTGATCCAGCGAGCTGATCATGACCCGCGGGAACAGTCCGACAAAGATAGAAACCACCGACAGAGCCATGACTGCACCAGTCATTCCGAAGGCCAGCCCGTCTCTCTTCTTGCTCATGAAGTAGCCGGACAGCACGTAAGCAGCAATGCCAAGAATAACAATGACAAGCAGCAGCGCTCCGCGTTGTTCAAATACATCCGTCATATAATACGTCATAACCACAAAAGCGAGCAGCAGCGCGGCCAGCGGGAACAACAGCTTCTGCGCCATCTTACGCGCGCGTTCCTGCAAATCACCAACTGTACGCAGTGTAGTGAACATCAGCCCATGAACAAGGCAGAGCAGCACTACAGTAATTCCGGCCACTACCGTATAGACATTCACAATATCAAAGAATCCGGCATACATCTGCATATCGCCGTCGATTGGCAGCCCTTTGATGAAGCTGGCGAACACTACAGCAAGCAGGAACGGCGGCAGGAAGCTGCCTAAGAAAATGCAGACATCCCAGGTTTTCTGCCAGGCCAGCGAGTCTCTTTTGCCCCTGAATTCAAAGGCCACACCACGGGCAATCAGCGCCAGCAGCGCGAATACAAAAGGAATATAGAATCCGCTGAAAAGCGTGGCATACCAGTGCGGAAAGGCAGCAAACATCGCCCCGGCGCCTGTAATCAGCCATACTTCATTAGCATCCCAGAACGGCCCGATCGAATTAATCAGCACCCGGCGCTCCGTATCATTCTTGGCCAGAATCTGGGTTTCCATCCCTACTCCGAAGTCAAAGCCTTCAAGAAAGAAGAAACCGACAAACAGCACAGCAATCAGTACAAACCACAATTCATTAAGAGAAAGCATGGGATCCCTCCTTGTTATACGGATCATGGGATTCGCCGTGATCGTTATCCATGGCGTAAGGACCTTTTTTGATCACCTTGATGAACAAGCCAACCAGTACTAAACCAAGGATGGCATAGATTGCTGTAAAAGAAATTACCGAGAACAGTACCTGTCCGCTCGTAATATTAGGAGATACACTATCCTCTGTAGTCATTAATCCAAATACCGTCCATGGCTGACGCCCCATCTCTGTCATAATCCAGCCTGACGTATTGGCAATCGGCGGAAGCAGCAGACCCCAGAACATAAAGCGCATGAACCAGGTATTCGGACGTTCCATCTTCTTGCGCCACATCAGGTAGATGGCATATACCCCCAGCACAATCATCAGCGATCCTGCCGCAACCATGATCCGGAAACTCCAGAACGTCGTGCGGACCGGTGGAATATAGTCACCAGGACCGTATGCTTGTTCATATTCAGCCTGCAGCGTGTTCATGCCTTTAACAGATCCCGAAAACTTACTGTAGGAGAGAAAGCTCAGCATATATGGAATTTTCACTTCATGGGTACTTATTTTATTATCAGGGTCAATTTTTGCAATAACCGTCCAACCTGCCGGGTCACCGCTGTCGTCCCACAGTCCTTCGGAAGCAGCCATCTTCATCGGTTGAGTCTCAACCAGATACTGTGCCTGGGCATGACCCGCAATGGCTACGCCAAATGAAGAAATGATGCCGACAATGGCAGCAATCTCAAACGATTTGCGGAAAAAGGAAACATCCTGTTTCTTCAGCAATTTATAAGCACTGATGCCGGTAACCAGGAAAGCACCTGTAGCGTAAGCGGCAAGAACCGTGTGCGGAAACTCGACCAGCAATTGTCCGTTCGTAACGAGTGCCCAAATATCATTCATTTCCGCCCGTCCATTATTGACAGCAAAGCCTACCGGATGCTGCATAAACGAGTTAGCCAGCAGAATCCAGAAAGCCGACAGCATGGTTCCGAGCGCCACCAGCCAGATGGAGAGCAGGTGAACGCGTTTGGATACCTTATCCCAGCCAAAAATCCAGATTCCAATAAACGTGGACTCCAAAAAGAATGCAAGCAGCGCTTCAATCGCCAGTGGAGCCCCAAAGACATCACCGACAAAACGGGAGTAGTCCGACCAGTTCATCCCGAACTGAAACTCCTGCAATATTCCTGTCACTACGCCCACAGCGAAGTTAATCAGGAAAAGCTTTCCCCAGAACTGCGCCATTCTTTTGTACTCATCATTGCCTTTTCTGACATACATCGTCTCCATGATTGCAATCAAGAGCGCGAGTCCAATTGATACCGGTACAAAGAAATAATGAAAAATTGTCGTCGACGCAAATTGTATACGCGACAGCATCACTGTATCCATATTTCTCCCCTTCCTTCTTCCCATTCGATATGTCTATTCTGTCAAAAATTCAAAGGGTAAAGTGTGATATTTATCACATTATACACCCTATTTGGGCTTAGAATTCAATAAATTTGTGACAAATATCACAATATTACCTCCAGAAAGCAAAAAAAATAAGACGGTTTAACCGTCTTGGATGTATTCATTATTCTATTGATGTCTTGACTCATAAAGGCATTGGTCAGGTAATGGAAATACCCTTCTTCAGCGATTTCAGATCGCCATTGGAATTGAGCAGCTGTGGCAGCATCTTCATACTGCGCTCCATTGGGGAGTGACAGAGACGGCAAGAAGGCGCATGTTCAAATGCGAAATTATCCCTCATCCATCCATTACATCCATCGTTGGTACAGGCCCAAATTGCGGTATTTTCCTCCGGCACTTCCTCCAAAGGTTTCTTCCGGTAGTTCATTGCCGTTCCTCCCTTCCTTTATGTCACAAGTTGAGAATCCAGACAAGTAGAAACGACATTGCCGTCCCTGATAATAAGGACGGCAACCGTTTCACGAGTAATATAAGGACCGTTATTGCATGAAGCCTATCATTCCTTATATTTTAAAAAAAGACCGTCCCAACTCTTACAAGCGGGACGGCATCTTCTATTATTACAGTTTTACAACGTTTTCGGCTTGTGGTCCACGGTTGCCTTGAACAACGTTGAATTCAACGCGTTGGCCTTCGTCCAAAGTTTTGAAGCCGTCGCCAGTAATAGCGCTGAAGTGAACGAATACGTCGCTTCCGCCTTCAACTTCGATGAAACCGAATCCTTTTTCTGCGTTGAACCATTTAACTGTACCTGTTTGCATGTGTGTTACCTCCACAAATTTAAATTAATATGTTCTTTTTATCTTCAAACAAAGAAAAAATTCACACATTGAAAAAGGTTGTACTCCATTTGACAGCCCTTTTCAATACGAGAATTAGGTATCAATTGTATGATTAAGTTTATGTTACCACACCTCAATAACAAAGGCAAGCTGTCATATCCGAATATCTCCGTTTTTTCACTTATTAGGTTAACTTTCCAATGTAAGGGCTGCCAGTGTGCTGAATACATTTAATTTTTAACCTTTACAGTATCATTTACCCCATATTCACCACTTAGAAACGGGTGCCGTCCTTAAATAAATAAAGTGATAAGAACGGCCTAACCGCTTCCTTCATGTGACTGCTTTTTTATTATATACTGCCCGAACAGCTTTTATTCCTCCGGCTTCTCAAGAAGTTTCACCGTGACCTGCTTCACTTCTCCATTGCGGTAAAAGGTGATCTTGAGATCATCTCCGATCTTGGTGTGATCATAGAGATACTTGCGCAAGGAGAGCGTGGAGGTAATGGACTGGTTATCAAATTTCGTGATTACATCATTGAACTGTAAACCGGCAACCTTCGCTGGTCCAACCGCATCCAGTACAACGACTCCGTCCTTTACACTGGTCGGCAGGTTCAACTCTTTGCGTTGATCCTCCGCCAGCGGCACATAAGGATTGTTCAGATCAACTGAATAGACGCCTAGGTAAGAGCGGGCAATTTTGCCTTTGGCTGCCAGTTCATCCGCCGTTTCCATCACATGGTTGGCCGGAATTGCGAAACCAAGCCCTTCCACACCAGTGTCAGAAATCTTCATAGTATTAATACCGATCACCTTGCCATTCAGATCAACCAGCGCACCTCCGCTGTTGCCTTCGTTAATCGCGGCGTCAGTCTGAATAACCTCCTGCTCCCAGTCATATACGCCATCCTGGTTCAAGGATACAGGAATCGTCCGTTCCGTATAGCTGACGATTCCTGAGGTCAGCGTATCTCCCAGCCCCAGGGGGTTGCCGATGGCAATGACGGTCTCTCCCAGCCGGAGTTTGGAAGAATCCCCAATCTGGGCAACCGTATTAATGCCTTCCGCATCGATGGAGAGCACTGCAATATCGCTGACTTTATCCGCTCCGATAAGGGTTGCCTTGCGGGTCTCCCCGTCAACCGTTACCACTTCCAGCTTGCCGGCGCCTTCAATCACATGGTTGTTCGTAATGATAAATGCCTTGCCGTCGTCCTTCTTATAGATAACTCCCGACCCGAGTGCTGATTCATCGAGAATATTAAGTTCCTTGTTATCTTCCTTATGATTAATAATACTTACTACCGCAGGGCGTACAAGAGCGGCAGCCTGAATAATCCGGTCATAGGGATCACCGCTGCTTGCAGCAACCTTGCCGATTACCGCCGGTGATTCGGCTTTTTCATGGGTCAGCTGTCCTGTCACCAGACTGAACAGAAGCACCGCCGTCACTGCACTGGCTACAGAACAGATCATCGCTACCTGCCATGTTGCCAGACCTCTCCGCGACCTGCGCGGCCATTTGTGCCCGCCTGATCCGCTTGAGGCTTCATGCATTTTGCTTCTGCGCCGTGATACTTTTGTGGAATAGAAATCATCATCAAACAGTCCCACCGTTACATCCTCTCCCCTCTATTGCTACTGCATTCAAGACCTGAACGCCAAGCAACCACGCCCGAGTTAACCTCATCTTCTCTTAGACTCCAGGAAGCGCTAAAAGGTTTCAGCTTATTTATTAACCATATAAGTACAGGGGCAGAGCACACATCTGTCTTTCGACTCTTGCAACCTAGCGATTTGGTATTACTGTTTTTCAGGAATATTTTGCAGCCTAAAAGACTATAATAATAGAAGCGAGGAAGCTGAATACCTATCTCATTCTTACTATTTGATTGTATCACACACAGATGTCGTACCGTATTTTTTCTGATGTAAAATCCATGTAAATTATTTCATGCTTTGATCCGTTTCCAGCTTAAGGAGGAGTACTAATGGAATCTTTTTCGACCAGTATGGATCTGGTGCAATTTATCGGCAAGCTGGGCGATCTTAAGGATGAGCACTATCATCTAATTCTTGTCCAGAGCGCCATCATCGAGCTGATGATTGACAAGGGCTTCTTCTCACGCCAGGAGCTGGAACGCAAGATTACGGAAATGGATCAGCTTATGACTGGCTCACCTTATCCCATGGCGTAGGCCGGTCGTAGTAGGTATCGCATAGCCTGAACTCGCTGTCTTTGAAAAAACAGCCCCGGTCTTCCATCGCTCCGCGCACAGACATTTTGGCCAAGTCCATCATATTGTGGTCCCGGCTCAGGTGTGCCAGATACGTGCGTTTGGTCCGTCCTGTAAGGATTTCACTCAGCGCCGCGCCAGCCGCCTCATTGGACAGATGGCCCAGATCGCCGAGAATCCGCCGCTTCGTGTTCCAGGGATAACGTCCCATTCGCAGCATTTCGATATCATGATTGGCTTCAAGCACAAGGACATCGGCATCGGAGATCGCCGTACGAACTTTGTCGCTGACATATCCCAAATCTGTCGCCACACACAATTTCTCTTTGCCATCGTAAAAGTTATACCCTACCGGCTCAGCCGCATCATGCGAGATCGCGAACGACTCTACCCGCAGACTGCCAAAATCCCTATACTGCCCTGTCTCCAGAACAACCCGGTTCTGCTCGGCAATATTGCCGATCCCCTTCTCAATCGCCCCCCAGGTGTTCGTGTTGGCATAGATCGGAAGATCATATTTGCGCGCCATCGCCCCAAGTCCCTTAATATGATCCGAATGCTCATGCGTAACCAGAATGCCATCGATATCCTGTCCGGTCAGCTCACGAATGGCCAGCAGCTCATCAATCCGCTTTGCGCTGAGCCCCGCGTCGATCATTAGCGTCGTTTCACCATTGCGCACCACCGTCACGTTCCCGGTAGAACCGCTGGACAGCACTGTAAATGATATACCCATTTCTCTCCCCTGCTCCTTCTACTCTTTTGTCTTGGGACTGATAATGTCCGCACTTATGGCATCTACGTAGTAAGCACTGCCATTCTCCAGCATGAACCGCCACATTGGCGAAGCTACCTGGCTCTCGGAATTGAACAGTTCGCCGTAATATCCGAGCTCAATCTCCTTCACCACTGCATTTTCCGGAAAATATTTTTCAATCAGACTACTGAGCGCCTGGGATGCCGGAAGCACCTTCTGCACATTATCACTGCTGCTGGCCCCAATCTCAATCTTCGGCCAGCGGTAGGCTATTATTTTTTGATCACTGTTAATCAGCTCCAGCTTAACCCTGAACAACGACCACTTCTTGTCCACCAGCGGATGAAGCACGAATTTGCCGACCTCGCTTTCCTGTGAATCGAAGCGGTAATTGGCGATGTCCGGGATCTGTCCCTGCAGTGCAGTGCTAAGCTCAGTGAATGAGGAATAGATAAGCTTGCTGTCTACCGGCTCCTTAAGCTCAACTGGCGGTTCGTTCTGCTCCTCACCAGAGTAACGGTACGTAATGTCCGGCAGCTGCGGTGTGGCGGCCGGAATTGGACACAGAACCCGGATATCTTTCTGTTCCATGACAGCTTGCGTGTCCTGGGACAAGGAGGTGAAATCAAGGTTGGCGCTGGCCTGATCCCGCAGATCAATCCAGAGCTGGTAGCATAGCAGCAGATTTAGCACCAGAAAGGCGTATATCAGCACATTTTTTGCTCTTCCCCAGTCCATACCCGGTCCTCCTCAAAATTGGTGTAACTTATATAGGTTCAGAACTCCTAATTCAGCGTGAGCACCGAGCCGTCTTTAAGCGTGACCCGCCATACCGGAATCAGCCGAAGCTTCTCTCCCTGTTCCTCCGGGACATAGGCTGGAGTAAGGTCCTTCACCACTGAAGCCTGGCTGAGCTGCGTCAACTGATTCTCCAGCCTTTCACCAAACGACAGATCCACAATCCGCTTAACCGCTTTGCTCTCATCTACAAACATCAGAGAACGCTCATAGGAAGATACGGTCCCCTGCTGCAGCTCCAGATTAATTACCCCATACTGCAGCTGAGGCTGGCTGATAATCGGATATGAGCCATAAGGTGAAGAGCCGTAGAATTGCTGAAAAGAGACTTTGCGCTCCTGCCTGCCTTCTTCCGTTGCCGCCAGCCGGTAGGTTCCATTCCAGCCCCCGTGCTCATTGACAAAATCAACGGCCTCCAGAGCATCCTTGGCCGGTGTACTCTCTCCGGCTGGAAGCGCAGCCGGATCGCTGTAGCTCATCCAGTTCTGCTCTTGGTCCACCTGAAGACTGCGCTTACTGTCCGTATAAATCTCGGAGCCGTCTTTTTCCGGAATATATCGGGTGCTTCCAGCATCAAAAAAAAGATTGCTCTGCATCTGCTGAATCGTATACATTCCCAGCGGCATTTCAACTTCAACCATGGATACCTTCGCTGCCGGCACATAATAGTCGCCGTTCACGGCCTTGTAATTCGTCAGGTCCCTGCCGAAGTCCACATGCTGCTGCACATCCTGCACTGTGAGATCAGCCTTGGCCGCTTCATACACGATATCGCCCCGGGTACTGAAGAAGACAGCATGCGCTTTGGAATCATTTTTGATATTGTAAATCCAGATCCGGTCAATACTCTCCCCTTCAAACAGCGAATCCGGCGACAGCTGCATTACACGCTGCAGCAGGGTTACGGGAATGCCTGCACCGAACGACAGCTCGATGCCCGGATTCTCATTCCGGATCTTGTTCCAGTCGAAGTCCTGCACCGACCGCCGTTGGAAACTTTCAAAACCCCGGCCTTTCAGGCGGTTGAGGATAAGATTATAAAAGGTAGTATTAGGATAGAAGAGGGTATGCTTGCCCTGACCCATATGAATAATCATTTTGTCGGGGTAGAGCAGGTTCTCTACCTTTTCCTCCGGCCCCATATTGTCAGTCTTTACATACAAATTCTCTGACATAACCGCAGAATCACTGCCCGGGAGCCGGTAAATCAGATAATAGCTCTCTACAAGACTTCCAAATACGAGCAGCGCAAGAATCCAGGATTTTACTTTTTCTTTCATGGCGCACTCCCCCCTTCCTGCTTCAAAGGCAAGGTAAAGGTGACAAGTGAGCCCTCATTCAATTCGGATTGCAGCGATATGGAGCCCCCATGCGCTTTGACAATTTCCCGGGCAATGGACAGTCCGAGGCCCGTGCCCCCCATATTGCGGGAGCGGGCTTTGTCCACCCGGTAAAAACGCTCAAAGATCCGTTCGATATCCTTCTTGGGAATTCCTATGCCAGAATCCCTGACTGTGATCGCCAGCATTCCCTCTTCATTCTTCAGGGCCTCCAATTGAATCATCCCGCCTTCCGGCGTATACTTCAGCGCATTGGAAACGAGATTGCCCAGTACCTGATCAATTTGATCCCGGTCAAGCCAGGCACTGGCCACATCGTCGCGGACTCTGGTACTGATATGAATACGCTTCTGGCGGATTTGAAAAGAAAAGCGGTCGGCCACATCCTCCAGCATTTCGGAGATGTCCGTCTGCTGAATGCGCAGGCTGGATTCCTTCGAATCCAGGCGTGAGAGATGCAGCAGATCCGTTACAAGACGGATCATGCGCTCTGTCTCATTGCGGATGACGCCAACGAACCGCACAGCAAGCTGCGGATCTTCAAGTGCGCCGTCATCCAGGGCTTCGGCATAGCTTTTGATGGTCGTCAGCGGCGTCCGCAGCTCATGAGACACATTCGCCACGAACTCGCGGCGGGACTCTTCCAGATTCTCCTGCTCTGTAACATCCTGCAGAACCGCAATCGTCCCCGCAATCCCTCCGCCTTCCCGTCGGTGAATCGGCGTGAAGGTAACCCGCACAATGTTGGGATCTTCCCCGCCCATTGGTGAGAGATGAAGCATTGCTGACTGGGCATTGCCCTGGGCAAGCGATCCGGATTGCTCATGATCCAGACCCAGCAGCTCATCCAAGGGGGCGCCTTCGGGAAGCGGACCTTCTGAACCCAGCATATGTGCTGCCCGGGTATTCATCAGGATAACTCCGCCGCTCTCGTCAGTGGCAACCACGCCGTCACTCATATTGGCAAGGATGGAGGCCAGCTTCTCCTTCTCCTCTTCATTCTGGGATAGAGCTTCCCGCAGTCTGCCTGTCATATAATTAAAGGCCTGGCTTAGCTGGCCAATCTCGTCATTGCCGAACACCGGCATCTTGCGGTTATAACGCCCTTCGGCCACGGCGGTAGCGTGCCGGGTCATTTCCTTGATCGGATGGGTGATCGTATGCGCCAGAATAACACCAAGCACGGCGGTCAGCGCCAGCGCCAGCAGCAGCCCGGAGAGAAATACACTGTTGATCCGGCTGATGGTGGCATACAGATCCTTCATATCGGCAGCAATATAAATGGCCCCTACAACCTTGTCACCGGAAAGCACCGGCTTGGCGACCACCTTCTTGCGCACATTATCATCCGCAATAATATATTCCTCGTTGTCACTGATTCCCTGCAGGGCGCGGCTGACTACCGTCTGGGTATTGCGCTGGCCCACATAATCATTCTGCGAAGGCACTGAAGTGGTAATAATCTTGCCGCTTGCATCCAGCACCTGAATTTCGGCGCCATTGATATACAGATTGTTGACCATTCCGCGCAGACTCTCCACAGCCGTCTCTTCATCTGCCGTTCCGGCTTCGCTGCCGAACTTATCGGCGGTCAGAATGGACAGCATCTCCGCCCGCGCCTTCAGATCCTTGGTGAAATTATCGGTTAGTGAATTCTTCATCGAGCTGACAAAATACACACCGATCAGCTGCATGGCGATCAGAATCAGCAGCACATAAATAATAATAAGCTTCGCCTGTATCGTCCGGAAAAAGGACAGTCCCTTCATCACAACCCTCCGCTTTTGGGGCTATGCATCAAATAACCAAGTCCGCGCCGGGTAAAAATATACTCCGGTTTGCTGGGATTCTCCTCAATTTTCTCTCTCAGACGGCGAATCGTTACATCGACGGTCCGCACATCGCCGAAATACTCGAAGCCCCATACGGCCTGCAGCAAATGCTCCCGGGTCATCACCTTGCCGGCGTGGCGAATCATATAATAGAGCAGCTCATATTCGCGGTGCGTCAGATCGAGCGGTTCGCCTTCCTTGTAAACCATATACATATCGGTGTCCACAAAAAGGCCGAAATGGTGTATCCCCTGCTTGCTTTCCAGCGGTTCACTGAGAGCCTCCGAGGGAGCCGGCTTATGCTGGCGCCGCATTTGCGCTTTCACTCTGGCCAGCAGCTCCCGCGTGCTGAACGGCTTGGTCACATAATCATCTGCCCCAAGCTCCAGTCCCAGTACCTTGTCAATCTCCCCGTCTTTGGCGGTAAGCATAATAATCGGGATATCCAGATGCGCTGAACGCACCTCACGGCAGACATCCATGCCGTCCTTGCCGGGAAGCATGAGATCGAGCAGCATCAGGTCCGGCCGTTTGGACAATGCCAGCTCAACTGCACTGTTGCCGTCAAAGGCACAGATGACCTCATAGCCCTCTTTTTCCAAATTGAATTTCAATATATCAGCAATAGGCTGTTCATCGTCTACTACCAGAATCGTCCCCATCTGCATATGCTCCGCTTCACCTTTCTAACCATACTTATCATTGATTCTCCTATTTTAACATACCTGTCCTAGCGTCACATCCTACGATGCACATTCCTGTCATTCCAGCTTCACCGTCCTTTAATAAGACAGTACCGTTTCAGCGAGAAATATAAGGATGACTTGTGGCGTGAAACCTATAAATCCGCTATATTTTAAAAAAACCGCCCGAAATTATTCGGACGGTCCTGAGCTTAGGATATGAATTATTGCAGATACTTCATTGGATTGATCGCTGTACCATTTTTGCGGATTTCAAAATGCAGATGCGTTCCGGTTGAACGTCCGGTGCTGCCCATGATTCCGATTGGTGCCCCCTGATCAAGCCTTTGTCCCTGGGAGACTGAAATTCTGCTAAGATGCCCATAATACGTGATATAACCGTTATGATGATCCACAATAACTACGTTGCCGTACCCGTTCTGAACACCAGCGAAGCTGACCGTTCCGGCATCGGCTGCTTGGATTGTACGGTTGCCGGATACCAGATCGACGCCCTTATGTACGCGGCCCCAACGTTCGCCATAGCTGCTGGAAATTGTCGCCCCGCTAACCGGCCAGGCGAACATCCCTGTACCTTCTCCGACCACCTTCGTTCCCCGGTACACTACTTCCGGCAGTGATGCTTTCATCACAGTCTGTCCCAGCCATTCTTCCTTGACGACCTGTCCATTTTCTTTGGTCAAGCGGTATTGCATGGTTTTGAGACCGGTCTGTCCGGGACGGACCACTTTACTCTTGCCGGCGGTGAGCTGATCGCTCGTGCGGACAATCACTTCCGGCTCGGTAACCACCTGTTCCGCCACCTGCTCTACGGTAACAACCGTAAGGGCGGGCTGCGGTACCGTCAGTTGCAGAGTATCACCAATTTGCAGTGTCAATTCTTTAACCGTAGGATTGTTCTTGAATATCTCAGCCTGTGTCGTATCATACAGTTTGGCGATTCCCGAAATCGTATCGCCTTCCTGGACCGTATACGTCAACGGCTCTTCTTTACCCTCTGTAAGCGCCTTGACCGCTTCGTCTACACTTAAAACCTTGTTCGGATCGGCTTTGACCGGCACAATGGACACTTGCTCACGGATCGCAGCCGACTCTACGGTGTCACTGCCTGTGTTCGATGCCTTGGCTGAACTTGTAGCAGCCGTTTTCTTAAGCCGGGACCCTGCGGAGGCTTCGGCTTGCGGCAGATAATGCTCCTTTACACCTTTTAATACCGCTGCTGCAGTCTCCTGATCCTTCACGGTGCCAAGCACTTCGCCGTCTACCGTTAGTTGGACGCCTACAGCATAAGCCTTGAGCATACCGTCCAGCTTATCCAGTGTTTTACCGCTGTCAATCTGGGGTTTAAAAGCCTTTTCCGCTTCTGTTGTAATCCCGTCCGTTTGCAGCACCATTACCGATTCAGGATATTTCACCTGGTACTCCTGCCGTTTCTGTTCAAACAGCTGATCGAGCTCGGCCTCCCGGCTAATCCTGCCGATTTCTTCGCCCTTTACCAAAACCTTGTAGTAGGTTACCGTATTGGCGGTCACATATCTTTTCTCGGCTCCAACCAGAAAGGCACCCAGCAGCACGAGACCCGCAGAAGCTGCAATCCAGGAGCGCCGTAATCTCCGGGGTTTGTTTTCTTGATGAAAGACATCAGTATCGCTGCCGGCATCGCTGCCCTGTTGATTTGCTGCACCGGGTTCTACGGAACGCGCGTCCTCGTTTCGCAGCTTCCCCACCTGGCGCATGAACTTAAATCCCTTCATGAAACTCTCCCTTTCAGTCCGCCCATCCGCATTGCAAAGAGCGGCCAAGCATTGTTATACGTCCCCTTTTATATATGCTGGAGCATCTATTTTCTATTTGCGTTAGTGTGAATTGGTCAAGTTGTCCGGTACCCAAAAAGGTTACAAAAAATTAACCCCTTATAGTCCTTTTTTACTGTACCACAGCCGGGAGAAAAATTTCAACTTTACACACACGACAAAACCCGCCAATTTCGCGGGTTTTTTCCAAAAGTATGACGTTTAAACAGCGTAGCCGTGTCCAAAAAGTGACAATTTTTAATTTTGCGAAGGGTCATCCATTTCCGGTGTAAGCATTTTCATTAGGGCGTCATATTCTTCTTTATCTACGTATTTTGCTATGACCTGCTGCAGATCCTTGACTTCACTCTCCGTCAGGCCATCCTCCATTGCCTTGGATATTTTTTGCATTTCCTCCTGCGGCAGCTTCGCCATTAAGATGTTGAAAATATTGGCTTTTTCATCGGCAGGCAGATTATTCTTCAAGTCCTTCATTGCCTCCGGTGTCATCACTAATTTCTGATCGAGAGCACTTCCGCTCTGCTCCTCATTAATGGACATTTCCCCCATCACAGGCAGAGCATCCTTAGGGGCATCCTCCTCCCCGGCTTTCTCACCGCTGCCGCTTCTGCCATCTGCACCATCTGCTCCGTTTGTATTCTTCTCCTGATCATTAGGCGCTGCAGTTTTCTGCTTCTCTGCTGTGTCCGGGACAGCCTTTGAGTTCATTCCTGTCAGACTCCTCACAAACCCGCCGATACCAGGCTCTGGGCCATCCAGCTTGATATCAAAGCTTGCCAGTACGGATTGAATATAGGTATTGACAACAAAGGCTGTGGTCAGAATGGACAGCGTACTCGCCAGCACCATAATCAGACAGACGGCAAGCCCGCGTTTTACAATTTTCATCTTCATCTCTCCCTTACTTCTTCAGTTCATAGCCAATCTCCGGAAAATCAGTCCTTGGTTCCTATTCTTCCAGTATTGACTAGAACTGAGGCTGGGAAACGTCTGGCGGATAAAGAGACTACCTGGCCTGCACCACGCAGGGCGCACAAAAAAAGGAGCCTCAACTGAGGCCCCTCAAAGGGTAAAACTAATATTCAAGCCTAGATATAGATCGGCAGAACTTGATTAGTCTGCTCACGGTTGCGGCCTACAGAGAAAATCGAGATCGGAATACCTGTGAGCTCTGATACCCGTTCAACATATTTCCGTGTATTTGCCGGCAGGTCTTCCAGCGTCTTCGCCGAAGTAATATCCTCGCTCCAGCCTGGAAGCTCTTCATAGACAGCTTCGCATTCCGCCAGCATTTTTAGAGAGGCCGGATAATGGGTAATCACTTCTCCGCGGTATTTATAGCCCGTGCAGATCTTAACAGTTTCCAGGCCGCTAAGAACATCCAGCGAGTTCAGGGATAAGCCGGTAATTCCGCTGACACGGCGGGCATGGCGCACCACTACGCTGTCAAACCAGCCTACGCGGCGGGCGCGTCCGGTGACTGTACCGTACTCATGACCGGTCTCACGAATATAGTCACCGATGGAATCATTCAGTTCCGTAGGGAAAGGACCATCGCCTACACGGGTAGTATACGACTTGGCAACACCAATAACCTGTTGAATCTTGGACGGACCTACACCGGAACCGATGCAGACACCGCCTGCGGACGGATTGGATGAAGTCACGAACGGATAAGTTCCCTGGTCGATGTCAAGCATTACGCCTTGCGCGCCTTCGAACAACACTCTGGAGTCGGCATCAATCGCCTCATTCAGCACGACAGAAGTATCCGTAACATAGCTGCGGAGAACTTCTGCATATTCCAGATATTTGGTCAGAATTTCTTCGACATCCAGCGCTTCCGCTCCGTATACTTGAGTGATTACCTGGTTCTTTTCTTCCATTAGGTGGCGCAGTCTCAGCTCGAATTCCTCCGCATCCATCAGATCGGCAATACGGATGCCGTTACGGGCGGCCTTATCCATGTAAGCCGGGCCAATCCCTTTGCGGGTAGTCCCGATCTTGTTAGGGCCTTTACGGTCTTCTTCCAGTGCATCCAGCAGCATATGATATGGCATGATGACATGGGCACGGTCACTGATCACCAGATTCTTGGTGTCAAAGCCGTTCTCATGAATATAATTAATTTCTTGAATCAGAGCCTCAGGGTTGATAACCATTCCGTTGCCGATGACACAAGTTTTCTCTTTGTAAAATACGCCTGATGGAATCAAGCTCAGCTTGAATTTCTTCCCGTCAATCAGAATCGTGTGACCGGCATTGTTACCCCCTTGATACCGGGCGACCACATCTGCACTTTCTGCCAGAAAATCCGTGATCTTGCCTTTGCCTTCGTCTCCCCATTGTGTTCCCACGACGACTACCGTTGACATGTTCATTCCTCCGTAGGTGCTCGCTTTAGCACCATTATTTTTCATAATATGGGCTCTGTACGTTGTTCTTATGTACGCAACCCTCCGGACGCCCAGCGGTTTAACCCGCTAAAGCACAATAACCAGTGTAACAGCGGGACTTTTTAAAGTCAAATAAAAACGAACGATCCCACAAGAAAATGTGTGATCGTTCGGATATTGTTCGAAAACTGCCTAACCTGCAAATGGTTCGTTATGGGCACGCTCGTAGTTGACGAACTTGTTGAAATTTTTCAGGAACACAAGCTCTACGGTGCCTACGGGACCATTACGCTGTTTGGCAATAATAATTTCGATGATATTTTTCTTTTCGGTATCCTGGTTATAATAATCATCACGGTATAAGAAGGCCACAATGTCGGCATCCTGCTCGATCGAACCGGATTCACGAAGGTCACTCATCATCGGACGTTTATCCTGACGCTGCTCTACACCACGGCTGAGCTGGGACAGGGCAATAACCGGAACATCGAGCTCACGGGCAATCTGCTTCAAGGTACGGGAGATTTCCGATACTTCCTGCTGGCGGTTCTCCCCGGCCTTTCCGCGCCCTTGAATGAGCTGCAAATAGTCGATGACGATCATACCGAGGCCCTTTTCCTTCTTCAGTCTGCGGCATTTGGCCCGGATATCCGTAACCGTAACACCGGGAGTGTCATCAATATAGATTTCCGCTTCCGACAACGACTGAATGCCCATCGTCAGCTTCGACCAGTCATCATCACTTTTAAAGTCACCAGTACGCATAATATTGGCATCCAGATTGGCTTCGGCACAAATCATACGCTGAACCAGCTGCGGCGCCGACATTTCCAGGCTAAAGATAGCTACAGTCTCTTTGGCCCGCACCGCTACATTCTGGGCAATATTCAGCGCAAACGCTGTTTTACCTACGGAAGGACGGGCAGCCACAATAATCAGGTCATTGCGCTGAAAGCCGTTGGTCATATGATCGAGATCCACGAAGCCGGTAGGAATTCCTGAAGTGCCGCCCTTATTCTGATGAAGCAATTCTACACGGTCAAACACCTGCATGAGTACATCACGGATTGCAATAAACCCGCTGCCGCTGCGCCGGTTGGAGATTTCCAGAATCCGCCGCTCGGCATCACTAAGCATATTGGCTACATCTTCTCCGCCGGTATAACCCTCACTGACAATTTGCGTAGCTGTACGGATGAGCCGGCGCAGCATCGCCTTTTCTTCAATGATTTGGGCATAATAATCGACGTTGGCTGCAGTCGGCACCGCATGCGCCAGCTTCGCCAGATAGCTCACTCCGCCGATATCCTCAAGCTGTCCCTTGTCCTGCAGTCTGGACGTCAGTGTAACCAGGTCAATCGGCTGGCTCTCTTCTCCGAGCTGCACCATCGCTTCAAATATCATCTGATGCGGTTTATCGTAGAAGTCTTCGGTATTCACCCGCTCCATCGCCGTAATCAGCGCTTCGTCCTGCAGGAGCACAGCACCGATTACGGCCTGCTCCGCCTCCAGGTTCTGCGGGGGAATCCGATCGAAAAAGAGATCTCCACCCATCTTACTCCTCCGTTACCTGAACCGTGAGGTTAGCCTTTACTTCAGTATGCAGCTTCACCGCTACCTGAAATGTACCCACATGGCGGATTGAATCACTCAGTTCAATTTTGCGTTTGTCAATGGTGATGCCGTGGGCAGCTGCCAAAGTTTCCCCGATCTGTTTGCTGGTAATGGCACCGAACAGCCGGCCGCCTTCGCCAGCTTTGGCCTTCAGCGTCAGCGTCAGCTCGTCAAGCTTCTTGCCCAGCTGAACAGCTTCCTCTTTCTCCTGATCCTTGCGGCGCTGTTCTGCGGCCGCTTGATTCTCCAGCGTTTTTACATTGCCTTCCGTTGCCGGGCGAACCAGGCCCCGCGGCAGCAGGAAGTTGGATGCATAACCCTCTGATACCTCTTTGACCTGCCCTTTCTTGCCTTGACCCTTAACATCTTTTATGAAAATGACCTTCATTCGAACAGCCCCTCTTTCGCTTCAATTTCGGCCAGTACTGCGAGCAGTCTGGCTTCTGCTTCCTTGCTTGTTCCTTCAAGCTGTACGGCAGCGTTGGACAAGTGGCCGCCGCCTCCCAGCTTTTCCATAACTACCTGCACATTCATCCGCCCCAGTGACCGGGCGCTGATACCGATAAGGCCGTCAGGCCGCTCGCTGATGACAAATGAAGCCACCACATTCGTCATACCCAGCAGTGTATCGGCCGTCTGGGCAATCAGCAGCTGCGGAATCTTCATTCCCGGCTCCGTCACAACCAGCGCTATATGATCATACACCATCCGGGCGTGTTTGATAATTTCCGCTTTGGAAATATACTCCTGCAGATCCTCCTTCAGCATCCGCTGAATCAGAATCGTATCTGCCCCGACCCGGCGCAGAAACCCTGCTGCTTCAAAGGTTCTGGACCCGGTGTGAAGCGCAAAATGCTTGGTGTCCACTGTAATTCCGGCGAGCAGCATCGTAGCTTCCAGCGGGCTGAGCTTGATCTTGTCATGAATGTACTGCAGCAGCTCTGTTACCAGCTCGCAGGTAGACGAGGCATAAGGCTCCAGATAGACCAGCACAGCATCATTTATGAATTCCTCACCTCTGCGGTGGTGGTCTACGACCACAATGCGGCTGGCATATTGCACCAGGCGCGGCTCCATTGTCATGGATGCCTTATGCGTATCCACCACAATCAGCAGGGTGTGCTCCGTCATGACCTGGAGTGCTTGTTCCGTAGAGATAAAGGACTTGTTCAGCTCCTCATCCCGCCGGATCTGCTCCATCATCCGGGTAATGGAAGGATTCGGTGTCTCCATCACAATGTTAGCTTCCACATTGTACATCTGTGCCGCCTTAAGCAGACCAATCGCTGCCCCTACAGCATCGATGTCAGGCGTCCGGTGGCCCATGATCAGCACCCGGTCGCTTTCCTGCATCAGATCGCGCAGGGCGTGCGCAATAACACGGGCCCGCACTCTCGTGCGCTTCTCCGCTGCATTGCTCTTGCCGCCGTAGAAGGACAGCCGCTGGCCCGCCTTCACGGCCGCCTGGTCTCCGCCCCGGCCGAGGGCCATATCCAGGCTTGATTGTGCCAGTGCCCCGAGCTCACTGGCAGATTCCGAACCATAGGCGAGTCCGATGCTTAACGTCATCGGCACCTTGAGATCTGCGGTCATTTCCCGCACCTCATCCAGAATCACGAACCGGCTTTCTTCGAGGGCCTGCAGGCTGCGGTGATTGAGCAGCATGAGATACCGCTCCGAAGACAGCCGGCGCAGGTACACTTCAAACTGCTTGCTCCACTCCGTAATCTCGCTGGCCACCTTGGCGATCAGGGACGTGCGCTGCTGATCGTCCATGCCTTGGGCCGCTTCGTCGAGATTATCCATCATCACAATGCCGATCGCGAGCTTTTCTTCCTCATAGCGTTCGCGGAGCACCACAAGCTCAGTAATATCATACAGATACAGCAGCCGTTCGCTGGGGATTATCACCACCTGATAATGGTGTTCATCCACTGCTATTTCTTTACGGATCTCCTTCAGTACATTTTCTTTGGAAGCTTCCCGTTTGACCGGTACATGTCCAGCCGCGGAAGGCATAACGTCAGGCAGCAGTTCCTCAATTTCTTCTCCTACCAAAGACTTTCGTGAAAAAATATCACCTGCGCTGCGGTTGTTCCATTCAACCTTACGGTCCTCGCTGTACAGAATAATGCCCAGCGGAAGCATACTGACCGCTTCACCCTCAACCCGCTTAATCCGAAAGGATAGCCCATTGATATATTCGACCAGATTCCGCCGGAACGAGAGCTCTGCCTGCAGCATGGAGAAGCAGAGGGTCCCGGCCAGAAATAAACTGGCGACACCAATAACCCAGTTATAGAAACTGACTACTATAATCAGCAGCAGCAGCAGCATAAACGCCCATACGGTATGATAGCCGTGCCAGCGTCTTTGCAGAAATTTTGGCATGAGCTCTCACCCTATCGTTTCGATTTCGTCACAAGCTCGCGCAGCGGGAACGCCAGGTCGACTATACCGATGATCCACAGCCCCGGCATCAAAATTACGGGGATTGCCAGCAGGAGTGCCACAACCTTGCTCCATTTCCGCTCATACACCAGAAAGAAAAGGAACCCGATGGTCTGAATGATAAAAGCAATCCTTAGCAGCGGCAGCAGATTATCCGATATCATCGGCATGAATCCGCTGTCTGCTCCTCCAAACACGAGGCTGAGCACAACACCCAGCAGATAATACCAGATGAACGATCTTGGCAGTCTCCATTCACGGGCTGGTTTCATTCGCGGCACGGCATATTCCATGCTGTTCAGAATCGGACGGACAATGGAATGTGTGATCACAGCTATCATAAACGAGCTGATGATTAGTGTCATTGGAATGATCTGGACAGTCATATGGCTGATTGTACTTACGTCCTCCGAGGAGAGTTTCAATTCGGACATCAGCGGATTGCCGGCCCCCAGCTCCGATAGCGGTGAATTCACCATCTGCAGCACATCATTCACATAGGTGGTAAGGTCAAAATTAAACAATGCTGTTCCGAGCAGCAGCAGAAGCAGGAATTCGGCCAGGATGGTAATCATTCCGGCGAGCAGAGTGGACATCGCTGAAGAGCGTTTCTTATACCATCGTCCCATCACCAGGGCGGGGATTAAGAAATAGACCGCTATTAAGACATAGACGGGTGTGATCAGACCGACAATCAGCAATACAGGCAGAATATGAATAATGAACTGCTTTGTATTCAGAGTAGTGAACAATACTACTGCCGGTATAATCATAAATAGTGTAGTGATAATAAGCAGTGGGGTTGATAACGAGAGCAGCAACAGCAGATACGCTATGCTCCATGCCACCGATGTCCAGCGAAATTTCAACAGTATTCACCTCTTACGCATATGTTCTTCTAACGCAGATATATCCTGGTACCATTCTTCCAGTTGATGCCCTTCCTGCCTGTGCTTTCTGAGCTTCTCAATCAGGAGATCGTCGAGCTCGCGATACGGGATGCCCAGTCTGCGTCCAAGAATGTAGGAGCTCATAATCAGGCTCGCCAGACTGTCTCCTACACGCGCGGTGCTGCCTTCCCAGAGCGCTTTAAATAACCGTGAGACTTGATCAATTACTTCAGTTTTCAACCATTCAATTACTTTGGCGCGTTTGGCCACATCCAGGTCCTTCGGCACATTGGGCACAGTCTCTCTACCTCCGGCAAAAAACATTATTCTCAATTATAGCATAAATATTTCCCAGCTACACGGGACGTCCACCGCTCATGAAATTCAAGGGCTGCGCTTTCAAAAAAGGCCCGCATTCCGTGACCGCCGGAAATACAGGCCTTGGTACAACTTGCTCAACTGCCGGGAATAAATGTTTATAACGATTCCTGCGATTGGCGGGAAACAACCTTCTCGCAATACTCAATAATCTGACTCCTGCGGACAATACCGATAAATCGGTTCATGTCGTCAACCACAGGCACAAAGTTCTGCACCTTGGCCAAATTAATCAAATCCTCCATATCTGCATCAATGGACACCGGCAGATTATTCATCCGCAGCGGAACATCCTTCAGCAGATATTTTGAAGCATTTTCGAAAGTCACCGCTCCACCTGAATCCTTCATATACCACAGCAGATCGCCTTCCGTTACTGTCCCGGCATATTCTCCATTCCGGTTCAGAATCGGTACAGCCGTATAGCGGTGAAATTCCATCCGTTCGAGAGTCTGGCGCAGCGTTGAATCCAGGGTTACGCAGGCGACCTCTTGTTTCGGAAGTAAAAAAAACGCAATATTCATCTCTTGATCCTCCTCAAAGAGTTCCGAAGGAATTATTATGCCAATCATCCGTTCCAATTCATTATAACATGAGAACAGTAAGCAGCAGCCATTAAGATTGTATATGGCTGCTGCGGTTCCTGCTTATTCTTTTGCGGAGATTACTGCGCTGCGGCTGTAGCTGCTGGCTCCAGGGCGTTTTGGGCTTTTCCCGGCTCGATTAATTGGTCTACCGGTGTGCTGGCATTCATCCAATTGTCAATCATAGCCTTGGCTTCAGTGAGGTCCTCTTCATCTACGATATCATAATAAACCCCGCCGATACGTTCCCCTTCACCCATCACAGTAAAGCTGGAGATATCCATATCCTTGCCGCCCATGAATTTTTTGGCGAGGCTTATAATCATTGACGGCTGAATATCCGTCTTGAAATTGTCACCCATTATGTCCAGCAGCTCCGGGATATTTCCAATTTGGCTGATGGACAGCATCTTGTTCGCAACGACGTCAATAAAAACCTGCTGCCGTTTGGTACGGTTGAAGTCGCTGTCCTCGCGATAACGGGTGTAATTAAGGGCCTCTTCCCCATTATAGTTAGACTTGCCGCCTTCGATAGTGAATTTTTCATGATCCTTGCCTTTGTTCACAATATCTTTTTTGATCGGCAGCGGAACACCGCCAATCGCATCCACCGCATCTTTCAAGCCTTGAAAATTAATTGTGGCATAATATTGAATATCGTGCCCGAGCAGGTTTTCCAGTGTGTCCTTGGCCATCTGCTGCCCGCCAAAAGCATAGGCATGCGTAATCTTATCCTTTTTATTGTCGTCATGTCCAATGATCTCGGTGTAGGTATCCCGCGGTATGGAGATGAGCAGAATCTTATAGTCCTCCGGACGAATAACTGCATAGATCATGGTATCCGAACGGGCAGTCTCATTCTCGCGCTGGTCTGTACCCAGCAGCATTAGGGAGAACGGGTCACTTTTGTAAACAACAGGTTCGGGTTTGACCGTAGTGGTGCCGTCATTAACAAGAGGCTGGTAGGATTCCTGCGTCAGCTTATCCTCGACCCGATCCGACAGAAAAAGATCAAAGGCCAGTACGGCCAGCGGTTTCTGGAACAGAAAGCCACCGCCAATGATTACCACCAGCGCAGCAATCAGGATGATATATCTTTTTTTCATTTTTTTGAATTTTTTCATAATTTTTGATTCCTTCTTTATGGTGGAATGTATATATGATTGCTCGCGATCTATTTTCAATGCTTGCCGGGAGGGTTCCAGGCAGTCATGGCTGGGCTTTTCTTGGCTGGTATGGGTTGCCCCGATTCAGTGTTAGGATTCCCCCCTTTCAGGAATTCGGGTCATTCTAATTGTAGAATAAACTTGGAAACCACCTTTGACACATAAACAATATTTCTATTGTAATCACTTAGCGCCTAAAAAGAAACAACAAATAACGACAAGTTTAGTACTGAAGCTGCTTGTAATCTATAAAGTATATGACGTGCGAAAGTTGATTTTGATTCGTATTTTGCAAAAAAAACAGCAAAGCTGCAGTATCCGCCTGCACTAGGAGGCGGGTCCAGAGCTTCGCTGTTATTCATTTCCTTCCTTTATCCACCATGTCTGCGGGTCAATGATGTTGCTCATCGAATTAACCCTCACGTTCTGCAGACGTTTGTTGACGGCCGTTATATTTATGCGCTCAGCAAAAAAGATCATCGGCACTTCGTCATTCACTAATTTTTGCCATTCGTAATAGACGTTCTTACGGTATTCTTTATCATAAGATTTGATTCCCACGCCTTCCCGAATCAATTCCTCATTGCGTTTTGAACTGAAGCGCGGGTAATTCCACAGATCAATTTCTCTCCATAAACCCGACGGGTCCGGGTCGCTGGCCAGCCCCCATACCCCGTTGAAGAGCTCAACTGAGGGGTCATCATTCTCTACAGCTTCATAGAAAGCATTAAGATCCTTAAGCTGTCCGCCGTTTAAGCGTACATCCAGTCCAACGTCACGCCAATTCTGCAGAATAGCGCGGGTCCTTGCTTCTGCCGTTGTGCTTCCCGTCATAGCATCATAATGAATAACAAACGGAGCGCCTTTCGGGTCCTCCCGGAACCCATCGCCATCCTTGTCCACGTATCCTGCATCATTCAGCAGCGCCTTGGCCCTCTCCGGACTGTAGGGATACGTATTGATTTCTGAATCGGGAATTTTCGCCCAGCTTGAGCTGGGGACCGGTGTTTCAATCAGACTGCCAAGACCGTAGGAATATTGGTTAATGATCCCTTCACGATCCAACGCATAATACATAGCCTGCCGCAGGCGTTTATCCGCGAATTTCGGATTATCCATGACAATCTTCTGGGTCTCTTGATCCCAAGATCCAAATTTGAATCCTATGTATTCGTAAGACAGCTCAGGCGACTGCAGAATATCCACCCGGTCCAGCTGTTTCAGCGAAGCATACGCATCACGCGGGGCAGTAGCGATATCAATGACATCCTTATCAAGAAGATTCACGATTTCCTTATCATCGAACACCTTATACTTCACACCGTCCAATAGCGGTTTTCCCTGATAGTAATCCTCAAAGGCCTTCATCTCCACCAGCTGTCCAGGCTGGATATTGGTCACTTCAAAGGGGCCAATGCCGATGGGATGCTTTCTCACCGGATCGCTGTCCGGCATATCCTTAACCGCGATCCCGCTGTACACTTTTTTGTTCATCGGGTACGGCCACAGATTATCCAGTGCATTCACCCTTACACTATTCATGGTTATTCTCAGGGTGTAAGGATCGATTACCTTAATCCCGCTGATTTCCTTGGCTTTTCCCTTATGATAGGCTTCCACGCCTGTGATCATTTCTACGCTATAGTACCGTGACCCCGTATACTCTGGACTGGCAATGGTTTCTAGCGCGAATTTCCAATCCTCTACCGTTAATTCATCGCCGTTGTGCCACCGGACGCCTGGCCTTATTCTGAACGTGAACACGGTATGATCGTCTGATTCCTGCCAGGAAGCGATACCCGGAACCGTGGTTAAGTCATCGTTTACTCTAAACATAGCTTCTGTAATGAATTCCAGTACCTGGTAGTCGTCCTCGCCTTCATAAAAAGCAGGTTCAAACAGCCCTTGAAACGGAGAGGAGTATCCGTATGTAATCGTTCCTCCAGCTGCAGGCACTTCTGCCTCATTATTCGAAAGAACTCCATAGGAAAGCCGCTCCGAGCCTATCCCGCTGCAAGCCGAAAGCATTAACGCCATCGTCAGCACCAGCCCGCAATATCTGCGCTTCATCATATTATTCTTCCCTTCCGCTTATGTAAGCGTTATCCAAAAAAGTTTTCTTTATATTCTTAAAGTTTCATTGTCATAGTATTTAAGGCTACATTATTGAGAATATACAATTTTCGTCCTAAAGTGAAGCATTTATAGAAAAAAGCCTACCCTTACGGGCAGGCCACATGCTTTTTCTGCAGCAACTATTTTTCTTCTTCCTCGTGAATAATGCTTAGCCCCTCCACATGCCTTTTCCGCATCAGCTTGCGCTTTTTCCGTGTTTCCTTGCTTTCAAAAATGATATCAAAATCGTATTCTTCAGGGTACAGTTCTTCCTTCGAGAGGTATGGCTTAAGGCGCTTATGGTTAAATCTCATTTTTTGCTTTTGAATCATGACACCCACCATTCCCATTGCATCCCTTGTCTCGTAGACAATCCCCGTCCTGTCCAGCGAATTCACATACACTGCATCACCGATTTCAAAATCCTTTTTCGGCGCTTTACCATCAGCTTCTTGGGCAGGCCCCTGTTCAACCGCTGGAATTTTGACCGGCCCTGCTGCTTCGGTTGGGAGCGGTTCTGTACGCTGTATCTCCTGCTTCGCTCTTTCAGCAGGCCTATGGTGTCCTGAACAGTTCAAGCTGTCCCAGCGCCCTCTGTCCCCATCCATTTCACGCTGCTGCTCCACAAGCTGCTGCGAGCGCCGGATCACAGTCTCCGGAATACCCAGCTTCTCGGCAATCTGCAGGGCATAGCTTTCACCTGCTTCACCAATTGTCAACCGGTACAGCGGCTGCAGAGTGTCCTTGTCAAACTCCATCCGCGCATTTTGGAACCCGCTGGTAGAGGCTGCAAAAACCTTAAGCTCATTAAAATGGGTAGTCACTATGATATTTGCGCCTTTACGGTTCAATTCCTCAAGTATAGCAATAGACAGCGCAAAACCTTCTCCCGGGTCCGTACCCGCCGCAAGCTCATCGATCAGCAGCAGTACGCCTTTGCCCGCATCTCTCAGCATTCCCTCAATACTCCTCATCTGTGCTGAAAAGGTGCTCAGAGACTGTGTCAGGCTCTGTCCGTCGCCAATTACGCTGATTACATCCGTGAACACTGTAAAGTCGCTGCCTTCCTCTACAGGCACCAGCAGGCCGGACTGCACCATTAAGGTTAATAGTCCCAGCGTCTTGAGTACAACGGTTTTGCCGCCCGTATTCGGTCCGGTGACTATTAGAGATTTATACCCATTGCCGAATTCCAGGCTGACGGGTATCATTCCTTCCAGCTTGGGATGCCTGCCCCCATTCATTCTCAGATAGCCGCGGTCGTTCAGAGCCACACTTCTCGCCCCCATCGTCCGGGCGTATTTGGCTTTGGCGAAGATAAAATCGTAATTCCCCGTGATCTCAATATTCAGCCGCAGCGCCGCCTGTTCCTGCTCCAGCAGGCCGGTCAGCATGCTTAAAATCAGCATCTCCTCCCTGGCCTCTTCAGCAGCCAGCAATTCAAGCTCCCCTTGCAGCGAAGCAATCTCATAAGGCTCAACAAAAACGGTTTGCCCGCTGGTGGACTGATCCAGCACCGCTCCCTTTACCTGCTTGTGATATTCCCGCTTTACGGGAATCACATACCGCCCGCCGCGCATACTTACCAGATTCTCCTGCAGGATTCCCTGGTGTTTGGCCATTACAGCTTCAATCTTCCGCTGCAGCCTGTCCTTAGCCACAGCCAGCCGTTTCCGGACCCGTTCCAGCCCCTTGCTGGCGTGGTCGTCAATGGTCCCTAACCGGATGCAGCGTTCAATCTCCTCCCGCACCCCGCTCAGTTCCATCAGAGACGCTGCATAGGATGCAATTCGCGGAGCACTCTGCTCTTTGGCCTGCATGTATTTACGGAGCTGACTGCAGCTCTGCAGAAACACCGAGACCGCCATAAAATCCTTCTCGCTGTACAAATATCCCGTTCCCAGCAAAGACATCAGCCACTCCATTCCCTCCAGAGAAGGGATCGGTACACTTGCCCCTTTCTCCAAAAGATCCTTTGCCTCAGCAGTTTCATCCAGCGCCCGGTGAATCGCTGGCAGATAGGTCATAGGCGTAAGACCCCCCACCGCTTTTTTTCCTTCATAAGATACTGCATAACGCCCAAGATCTTGCTTCATTTCTTCATATTGCAGTGTTACCTGGCTTTCTGTATTCATTGGTACTGCTCCTCCTTATACCTCGCCTGAGCTCCCAGGGCGGGCTTCTGTTCTGCCCCAACGCAAAAAGGGCAAAGACTGCCACTACGGCAGTCTTTGCCCTCATCTGCTGCTGTCACCCTCTTTGTGCCTCAGTCTGTTTCCATTTAACGGGAATTTCAGCCTGAAGACAGAAAAAACCGTGCTGCAAGAGCACGGTTTAATCACAAAGAGAACAACAGCCGTAAAGAGGCCATATGACGCTTCGCGTGTGTCCTTAACTAATTCATCCATCCTCCCGAAACCGGAATACATCCTGCTGGACATACTCAAATACAACACGCTTTAAGCATAAAGCGAGCCCTGGGCGGCTTACGGGTCAGACGATATGAAATTGCTTAGTTAAGAACGCTCACCAACATCAAAATTTCCCCTTTAGTTATAGGATACCTGTAATTTACTACATTCCGCTGTCTGCGTCAAATATCTGAACTGCAAGATGAATTGTGGCATGAAACAAATAAGTCCCTATATTTAAATAAAAAAGCAGCCGAGTGGTCGGCTGCTTCATAAAACGTCCTATTCCGTTGTGTAAGGCAGCAGCGCGATTTGACGCGAGCGTTTTACAGCAATGGTCAGAGCGCGTTGGTATTTTGCACTTGTACCTGTTACACGACGCGGCAAGATCTTTCCGCGTTCGCTGATAAACTTCTTCAGAAGTTCAGTGTCCTTGTAGTCAATGTGAGTAATCTTGTTCACAGTGAAGTAGCACACTTTTTTGCGCTTGTTGCGTCCACCACGACGTGCAGGTCTTTTGTCGTTTTCTCCGCCTTCTCTTTGTTTGAAAGCCATGTCAGTTCAGTCCTTTCCTAATTAAAATGGCAAATCATCGTCCGATATATCGATCGGTTTTCCATCGCCCGAAAAAGGATCTTGATTATTGTTGTTACGCGAGAAATTATTGTTATTTCCGCGTCCACTGTTACCGCCGCCACCATAGGATGGTTCTTCAGGTACATTCCCGCCACTTGGCGCATTGCCACCTTCACGATTCTGCGAAGATTCCAGAAAACGGACATTATCGGCAATAACTTCAGTAACGTATACACGTTTGCCTTCGTTATTCTCGTAATTCCGTACTTGAATGCGTCCTTCCACGGCTGTCAGACGTCCTTTGCGCAAGTAATTGGCACAGGTCTCAGCCAGCTGTCTCCAGGTTACTACCGGGATGAAGTCCGCTTCGCGTTCGCCGTTTTGGCCCGTAAAGTTGCGGTCTACGGCAAGCGTAAACTGCGTTACAGCAACACCAGCAGGAGTATAACGAAGTTCCGGGTCACGGGTCAACCGACCGATCAGAATGATACGGTTCAACAATTCTGTCCCCTCCTTATAAGCGATTCGTTACAAAGCTTGTCAAGATCTTAGGCAACGTCGTTCGTAATGAGATAACGAATGACTTCGTCAGAAATCTTCATGATACGTTCCAATTCAGTAACTACTGCAGGTTCTGCAGTAAAGTTAACCAAAACATAAACGCCATCACGGAATTTCTTGATCTCATACGCAAGACGGCGTTTACCTTGCACATCGTGCTTTGTAATTTCTCCGCCGTTGGAGATGATGCCTTGGAATTTTTCGACTGCTGCTTGAACGGCTTCTTGTTCAATGTCAGGACGAATAATGTACATGACTTCATATTTGCGCATAATTTTCACCTCCTTATGGTCTGAGGCCCCTGATCACGTCAGGAGCAAGGAACGAGCACAAACATAGACTCGCACCAAATTAATATACCAAATTGTCCAGAAGAGTGCAAGTTATATTTATGAAGGAAGGTCATGGATACTTTTTGGTTACATGAAGACCAGGCCATAGGCGCACAATAACACAGCAATACTCACTTTTGTTAAGGAGGAATGGTTCAATGGGCGAACAAACCGAATACGAAAAAGGCGACAAAGCCCCGAATCCGGGCATCTATACGGAGGTAGGCGAAGCACGCAGCTTCCACACCCAAATTCAGAATCCCAAACGGATCGAAATGAAGAAGGGTGACACCTTTCCTGAAACCTCTAACAAAGACCGCAAGTGGAAAAAGGCGGAAAAGGCACGGGTTCATTAATTTTTTTAAGCTGCATGTATAAAAAAAACATTATGACACATACTATTCTCAGGCAGTACAAAAGAGAGGTGTGGTTCCGTTGGACGTCGTAGACGAACACAATCACAAGGATTCTGAATCAGCATCTATTGTAAGTCGGGGAGAGTAAAGGCTGCCCCTTAAAAAAGGGTTAAGCCTGGCAAAACCTGCATCACTTTAGCGGCTATAGACAGATAAAATCCGAACATCATTGATGTACTGCCTCTCAAGAGGGACCCGAAAAGGTCCCTCTTTTGTTTTCACTTAAACCGTGCGAAATAAATAAAAAAACCTCCGTTATCTCAACGAAGGATTCATAAGTGAACGTATGTAGAACTGAAATGGCGGAGAGGGTGGGATTCGAACCCACGCACGCTGTGACACGCCTAACTGATTTCGAGTCAGCCCCCTTGGGCCTCTTGGGTACCTCTCCGCAGCAAGATTTATTGTAACACGCCAGTTTTACTTTTGCAAGTTTAATTATTCGTGGTTTCACCCTCGGCGGAACGCAGCACTTTTTTCATATTCTTCTCGAACTTAGCCCGGGGAATGAGAACACTGTGATGACAGCCGGTACATTTAATCCGGATATCCATCCCCATCCTGATGATCTCCATTTCATTGGTTCCGCAAGGATGCGGCTTTTTCATGAGAACAATATCGCCAAGCCCAAAAACCTTCCGTTCCATTACTTCTCCCCCTTTTCTTCCTCATGCGTGGCAGCAACCTGTCTGTCAGGTCGATTCCCCGAGGATTCGCGCCCACTGGGCGGCGCCTCCAAGGCCTCCATTTCCCTCGCAGCCCTTTCAGCCTGTTCCGCTTGTTCACGCGCCTCCTGCTCAGCCTTAGCCGCCTCCAGCGCCGTCTGTTTCTCCAATGCCCGCTTGATATCGCTTTGGATTTGCCGCTCCGCAGCATCCCTGGCATTCGGAAGACAATGGGCCGCTACTCGAATCACATATTCCGAGGTGCTCATCGACTGAATTCCCAGAATATTCGGATAGGCTACGACATTTGTGTTCCGCTCTTCTATCCCCTTAAGCGCTTCTCCAATCAGAGCGAGCGTGGCCTCCAGCCCCCGTTCGATCTTTACAGGAACATCCACTACCGCGAGCGCATTAGCCAGCGAATAGTTCGTTACGTTGATAATTGTTCCATTGGGGATAATATGCACCTCACCGGTGCTGCTAAGCAGCCTCGTCGTTCTGAGGCCAATCATTTCTACCGTCCCCTTGTAGGTCCCTGTCTGAATCACATCGCCAACTGCGAACTGATCTTCAAAAATAATAAAAAAGCCTGTTATTACATCCTTGACCAAACTCTGCGCGCCAAACCCGATGGCAAGCCCGACTACTCCGGCTCCGGCCAATAATGGACCCAAATCGAAATGGAACTCTGAAAGAACCAGCATGATCATTACAAAATTGCAAATGAACGTAACCACATTTTTCAGCAGCCCGCCAACGGTTGAGAATCTGCGGCTATCACCCAACAGCCTCCCGCGGGTCTCCTTTTCCATTGAACGGTCGATCACCTTAGATACAACCTTTATAATGATACGGGTCAAAATAAAGATTAAAAGAATACGCAGCCCTGCAAATAGTACGTTCGCCCACATATTCGCATCTGTTAACAAATTCCATACTTTATCCTTGAACTTTACCGCACTTTCCACAGCATTTGCAGTAGTTGCTTCAAGCATCCACCTATTCATCTAACCCCTCCTTTTCCCCAATCAATGCGTAGCCGCCTTCTTCCATCTCTCTAAAGATCCCGCGTATTTCAACACTCTGCTCTTCTACAATCTTCCGAACCTCACCAAGCGCTCCGCGAAAGAATTGGATCGACATTGCACACCCGGCGGTAATCTCCTTCGGAGTAGGGAAGATATCAATTTCGATCCCTGCATATTCAAGCAGCATCTCAGCGCGCAGCGCCTGTTGGGTCGAGTCAAAGGCGATCAGAAGTTCCTCATCCATATGCAAGCCTCCTTCTGGGTTTATCGTCCTATCTCTTTACCGCGAAGTATAAAAAACATTTTTCATCCATATACTAGGAACATTAACAGGCTATCAAGCTGAAATATAATTGCTAACCTTGCTGGTATTTTCACATCTTCTCCGTCTGAGAAAGGAAGATTATATGAATGTCTCTTCGAAAGCTGTCCCTTTGCCGGAACCGTCTTGTTTAAAAATATCACATGCAGATCCCAATATCTATTCGGCCATTACACACCGGCTGCTGTTTCATTTTTCCCGTACCAATGCGGATACACCCATTATTATCGTCTGCGTGGGTACAGACCGATCCACCGGTGATTCGCTCGGTCCGCTTGTCGGTACAGCATTAGCCCGTTTCCATAGTCCCTTATTTCATTTGTATGGCACATTAGACGAGCCTGTACATGCTGTAAATTTGCAAGAAACACTTACCCTTATTCACGAAAAACACAACAATCCATTCATCATCGGCATCGACGCCTGCCTGGGCCATTCCGCCAGTGTCGGCTGCATTCAGGTGGTTGACGGTCCGCTGAGGCCCGGAGCTGGGGTGAATAAGCAGCTCCCCCCTGTCGGAGATATTCATCTCACCGGAATTGTAAATGTCGGCGGATTTATGGAGTACTTCGTCCTGCAGAATACTAGATTAAGTCTGGTCATGCGATTGTCGGATATCATTGCTTCCAGTCTCTATTCCGCCTTGAAACAATGGAATCTCCATGCTAGTTCTGCTGCGACGCGAGAGCGATAACTTCCTTTTCCTCGGGTGACAGCGGGTACTGCGATTCCCCGCCCTCGAGCGGTTTAGAGTAGATATACGAATTTTCACGGTTATGCAGACTGGTCAAGACTACACCACTGCGGTTGTCGTCAATGATAGCAAGCGAGAAGCTCAGGTCATTCCCCCGCTCTCCAAAAGCATTGTATCGTTTCACCGCAACCTTTGACTTCATGCCGCGGAGTTTGACCTGTGCTGCTTCAATTATTGTATTTTGCTCGCGTTGAACTTCTTCCAGCATGTCCCCCTGATTTTTGAGATCAATCAACAAACTCTCCAAATCTTCAATTCCATTGCCCCTCATCATAGCCTCATATTTCCGCCGCATAGTACGAATCTTCGCTCCCTGTAGAATCAATACAATTGCCAGCACGACGATGATCAGTGCAAACCCCATGATAAACATTGACAGCTGCTCACTAATAATTTCATTTAACTCCGACATGGTTGGACCATCCTTCTGTATAAATATAAGAATCTATATGATGCAATACAACATCTATCTTCAACTCAATGAAACTTTATCGTTCTCAACAAAGGATAGCTTAGTTTTCCACTGCATCTTATCCTACACTTGTGGCGCCATACATCTCCAGCATAGCAGCAACCATCCGGTCAACATCCTCTTCTGTCGAAGTAACGCCCACACTCGCTCTTACGGCTCCACTTTCTAATGTATATGCAGCTTTATGGGCCAGCGGAGTACAGTGCATGCCTGCGCGCACCGCAATATTATATTTACGGTCCAGACGGTGGGCGATCTCTGCCGAATCCTGCCCCTCAACCACGAAGGATACGATTCCGCTCCGCTCCGAACCCAATTTAGGCCCAAGCAGTCGGATTCCAGGAACGACGGACAGGCCCTCCATTAACTTCTGAGTCAGTTCCCACTCTTGGCGGTGAATATTTCCCGGTCCCAGCGACATTATTTTGGTCACACCCGCCAGCAATCCGGCTATGCCCACCCCATTTTGTGTCCCAGCCTCATAACGGTCAGGACGAACATTGGGCTGTCCGCTATTTTCCGACTGGCTTCCGGTTCCCCCCTGCATCAGGGGGATCAAATCCAGTTCAGGCGCGATGTACAATCCTCCTGTCCCCTGTGGACCCAGGAGACCTTTATGCCCCGGAAAAGCAAGCAAATCTATATTCATTTTTTTTACATCAATGATTAAGGAGCCGGCACTTTGAGCAGCATCCACCAGAAATAGAGCACCTTTAGATTTTGCAATATCTCCAATTTCCCCAATGGGCAGAATGCTCCCCAGCAGATTAGAGCTATGATTGCATATCATCATTTTGGTGTCAGTTCTAAAGGTCCTCTGCAGTTCAAGCAAATCCACCTGTCCTTCGGGGTCTACCTGTATATAATCAATAGAAATGCCCAACGTCTGGCGTAAAAATTCTAAAGGCCTGCGAACAGAGTTATGTTCCGTCATTGTAGTAATCACGTGATCCCCTGGTTGAAGTGTACCCTTTATAGCCATATTTAGCCCCATGGTAGTGTTTTGGGTAAAGGCAATATCCTGGGCATTGGAGACAGAAAAAAGTTCTGCCAGCTTGTTCCGCGCTCTCACCATTACCCGCCCTGCCCCAATCGCCAGCGAATGATTCCCACGTCCGGCATTTGCACCGGAATTTTGCAACGCATCCATCATGGCCGCAGCAACTTCAGGCGGTTTCGGCCATGATGTTGCTGCATGATCCAAATAAACGAGCTCCCCCATCTCCTCACCCTTACCTTATAATTTTAAAAAACATATCCCTCCATATCCGTTTTAAGGGATATCTCAGGATATGTTTTTCAGACAAAGATATCCATATCAATTACCCAATAGTTCCAACAGTCTTTCCAGGTCTTGGGCACTGTAATAGTTCAATTCTATTTTCCCTTTTTCTTTTCCTTGTTTTATTTTCACTGTTGTTTTAAATCTCTCGCGCAACAATTCTTCCACATTATCAATGTAAGGATCACGTTTCACAACCTTCGCTTTAATCGCTCCAGTTGGTTTGCGGTCAAGATTTTTCACAACCTCTTCCAGCTCTCTAACACTCCATTGTTGTTCCACACATTGTTCTGCCAACTGCTTAACTGTTTCAGGATCCTTCAGAGCCACAATTGCTCTGGCATGCCCCATGGAAATTGTTCCACGTGAAACATATTCTTTAACCTCTTCCGGCAAAGAAAGCAGTCGCAAAAAGTTGGCAATATGCGATCTGGATTTACCCACCTTTAGCGAAAGCTCCTCCTGGGTGAGCGCAAATTGATCCATCAGCCCTTGGTAAGCGACCGCGATTTCCATTGCATTGAGGTTTTCTCGCTGTAAGTTCTCAATCAGTGCAATTTCCATAACCTGCTGGTCACTCAGACTGCGAACAACCGCAGGAATCGTTGCTTTGCCACAATACTGCGACGCCCTAAATCTGCGTTCACCGGCAATGATTTCATAACCCTTCAGAACACTCCGGACGATGATCGGTTGAATCACTCCGTGCTGTCTGATCGATTCAGCCAATTCTTGAATAGCATCCTCATTGAAATCCTTGCGAGGTTGATAGGGGTTTGCCCGTAATTGCCCTAAAGGTATCTCCACAACCTTATCATCTTCGTTGATCGACAAGGATGGTATTAACGCATCTAGACCTTTCCCTAAACGCTTACTCATAAGAGATCACTTCCTTTGCCAACTCTAGGTAAACTTCCGCTCCTTTGGAGCGATTGTCATAAGTAATAATCGATTGCCCATGTGATGGAGCTTCACTCAATCTTACATTACGAGGAATGATTGTTCTGTAAACTTTCTCCTGGAAATACTTTTTCACCTCTTCGATAACCTGAATCCCCAGATTCGTCCGGGCATCTAGCATCGTCAACAGCACTCCCTCTATCTTCAGGTGAGGATTGAGGTTTTTCTGAACCAGTCTTACAGTATTCAGCAGTTGGCTCAAACCCTCCAGTGCGTAATACTCACATTGAATTGGAATGATAACAGAATCCGCCGCAGTGAGCGAATTAATGGTAAGAATACCCAATGAAGGTGGGCAGTCAATAATAATATAATCATAATTCGACTTGACCGCATTTAATGCCTTCTTCAATTTCAACTCTCTGGATATGGTGGACACCAGTTCGATCTCTGCACCCGCCAATTGAATCGTTGCCGGAATAATATGAAGACCTTCGATTTGAGTCTCCAATATCGTTTCCTGTGGATTTGCTTCATTAATAAGAATATCATAAATGCAATTTGCTACATCCGCTTTGTTGATGCCAACGCCGCTAGTAGTGTTTCCTTGTGGATCGATATCAACCAGAAGCACTCTTCTCCCTAGAGTAGCCATTCCGGCACCCAGGTTGACAGAGGTCGTTGTTTTACCGACACCACCCTTTTGATTTGCTATGGCAATAATCTTGGACACTAATTTCACCTCGAATTGTTAGAAAGAGTCATCTTGTAGGTCATGAGTTGTAACGGCGCAATCGCCTGTTGAATTGTGGCATCAATTTACGAGAAATATAGGCAAATATACAAAGTTAGCTTCATGTTTGATCTATTGGCAAGATGCGCCGGTTTAGGTCACAGAAAAGGCGGCCAATCACCTCAGGGCCGCCTTCAGCTTTTTAAACCATTTTATCTTTTTGGAATTTGAATAACAATCTCGTAATGGTCGCCACGGTCATTTTCGGAGGTTTTAATCTCCATTCCCGAACCGGAAACCATATCTATGGATTGACGAATTGTATTTAGAGCGAGACGAACATCCTTAGTGTAGGAAACCCGTTTTGACTTTTTAGTCTTTGAAACTTCTTTATAGAAGGCAATGCGGGCTTCTGTTTGTTTCACATTCAACCCTTTGGCAATGATCTCACCCAGCACCTTCAGCTGCATTTCTACAGTGTCCAGCGACAGCAGTGAACGCGCATGCCGTTCCGTGATTTGTCTTTCCATCAATGCTGTTTTCACTTGCTCAGGGAGCTGCAGCAAGCGGATTTTGTTGGCAATCGTTGATTGGCTTTTGCCAAGGCGCTGTGCCAGGCTTTCTTGAGTCAACTGATGAAGATCGATTAATTTTTGATAAGCGATAGCCTCTTCTATTGAGGTCAAACCCTCACGCTGCAAATTTTCGATTAGAGCAATAGACGCTGCTTGTGAATCATTGAATTCACGAACAATGGCCGGTATTGTTTCCATGCCCAGCTTTTTAACTGCCCGCCAGCGACGTTCTCCAGCAATAATCTCATACAGGGAATCACGCACGCGAACAACTATAGGCTGAATAACACCATGAGTTTTGATAGTCTGGCATAGCTCGTCTATCTTTTCATCATCAAAAATTGTCCGTGGCTGATATGGACTGCTGATGACCTCATGAACCGGGATCTGTTTGATCTCTTCTCCGCTGCTCCGCTCGGTAAATCCAAAAAGCTTGGTGAATTGTTCTTTCATTCCGTTCATAACCACCTAATTTCGTTATAGTACGATCTTCTTGACCTTGCCTAGCGAAAAGCTTATCGTACAGCAAGTAGAAACGGCTATGCCGTCCTCAAAGGATCATATGCTTCCGAAGCAGCGATACCCCGCCCCGCTTTCAGGTACCCGTTTCAGAAAGGAATAAAAAGATGATTGATAGATTGAAACAAATCCATCCTAATATTCCAATGAAACGGCCCGGAAATCACCCAGGCTTTAAGCCTTTATATATTGGAGATTCTGCAGCGCTTCTATCGCCTTCGCATGAAAAGTCTTACTATATTATTCTATCACTTTTTAGTCTATAATCCTATTCTCCAAAGAGACCTATTTTTCCTGCATTTTCTGTTGTTTACATCCCAAATAGAAGGAAACGTAAAAAACAAGCCCCCATAGGAATGGAAGCTTGATTTTATTAAACACCTTGTGTGAATGGTAAATGTTTCACGTGAAACAATCAGATCAGTGGAGCTTTGGCAGGCATTCCAGCTTTGCGCGGATATTTTGCCGGTGTAGCTCCTGATTTACGGATGATAACTATATGCCTTGCCGACTCTTCAACAGGAAGAGTGAATGACTCCACCTTCTGTAGTTCGGCACGCAATTCCTTGAAGCTGCGTTTAGCCTCTGTTAACTCCTCCGACGGATCATTGCCCTTCATCGCCGCAAAAAAGCCATCTTTTCGCGTAAATGGAAGACAAAATTCATTCAGCAGCGCTAAGCGTGCAACTGCACGCGCTGTAACCAAGTCATAAGCATCGCGGTGTATGAACTGGCGTGCAACATCCTCTGCCCTGCCATGGATTAGCTGCACATTCTTTAACCGCAACGTGTCACAGACATGTTGTAAAAAAGAAATGCGTTTGCTGAGAGAATCCACGATCGTTAGCTTTAAATGCGGGAAACAGATTTTTAAGGGAATTCCGGGAAAACCTGCGCCGGAGCCGATATCCGCCAGTTTGTTCACCTCCCCCATATTCATGAAGAAAGCCAGGGAAAGTGAATCGTAAAAATGTTTCATGTACACTTGCTCGCGTTCAGTTATGCCTGTCAGATTCATTTTTTCATTCCATGAAACAAGTTCTGTGAAGTATAGCTCGAATTGCTCCAGTTGCTTGGGTGATAATGTGATTCCTTGGGCTTGCACTAAAGCGGTAAACTGCACTGCAGTGTTATCCATAGATTATCCTTTCGCTGCCGTCACACGGTTATAATGCTCCAAATGTACAAGAAGAATGGAAATGTCCGCTGGTGTTACACCGGCAATTCGCGATGCCTGGCCGATGGATATAGGTGCGATTTTGGTCAGCTTTTGCCGTGCTTCCATTGCCAATCCGTGAATTTCATTATAGTTGATATCCTCTGGAATCTTCTTTTTTTCCATCTTCTGCAGTTTTTCAACATGCTGAAGCTGTTTTTCAATGTAACCAGCATATTTAATCTGGATCTCTACCTGTTCCTTCATTTCCTCATCCAGTCCCTCAGGTGAAGGAGAAACAAGGTCAACAAAACTATAGGCCACTTCCGGACGCCGCATTAGCGTCAGTAAGTTGCTTCCATCCACAATAGGTGCGGATTCATATTCAGCAAGTGCAGCATTAACATCTACAGGTTTAACTTTGGTCTCCCGGAGACGTGTGATTTCACGCTCTACCCGTTCTTTTTTATCCAGGAAAGCTTCATAACGCTGTTCGGGAATCAGACCGATTTCATAACCAATAGGTGTCAAGCGCAGATCCGCATTGTCATGGCGAAGCAGTAAGCGGTATTCCGCACGTGAGGTCAGCAAGCGATATGGCTCATTGGTTCCTTTGGTAACCAGATCATCAATCAGTACACCAATGTACCCTTGCGAGCGGTCCAGCACAACCGGCTCCTTCTCCTGGACCTTGCGTGCCGCGTTAATCCCGGCGATTACACCTTGTCCAGCCGCTTCCTCATAACCGGATGTACCGTTGATCTGTCCAGCCGTGAACAGTCCAGGTAGACGTTTGGTTTCCAGTGAGGGCCAGAGCTGGGTTGGAACCATTGCATCATATTCAATAGCATAACCATTGCGCATCATTTCAACCTTTTCCATTCCCGGAATAGAACGGAGTACAGCTAACTGAACATCTTCCGGAAGACTGGTGGATAGCCCTTGGACGTAATATTCCGCAGTGTTTTTACCTTCTGGTTCCAGGAATATCTGATGCTGTGATTTATCGCTGAATCGAACCACCTTATCTTCAATAGAAGGACAATATCTTGGACCTGTTCCTTCAATAATACCGGTGAACATGGGAGCCCGATGGAGATTGTCATTTATAATCTGATGGGTAACCTCGGAAGTATAAGTCAGCCAGCAGGGAAGCTGTTCATTATCGGATGATTTGGTTTCAAAAGAAAAGAACTTCGGTTTCTCGTCCCCCGGTTGAATCTCGGTCTTGGAGAAATCAATGGTATCCTTATGCACCCGCGGCGGTGTGCCTGTCTTAAAACGTACAAGGTCAAAACCAAGCTCACGCAGATGCTCGGAAAGTCTCACCGAAGGCTGCTGATTGTTCGGGCCGCTCTCATAAGTCAGCTCACCCATAATCACTTTGCCGCGCAAATAGGTTCCTGTAGTCAGGATAACCGTTTTACTGTGGTATACCGTACCTGTCTTCGTAATTACACCTGCACATCTGCCATTCTCAACAATCAGTTCTTCCACCATTCCCTGGCGAAGCGTCAGATTCGGTGTTTTCTCCATCGTTTCTTTCATTGCATGCTGATACAGGAATTTGTCGGCTTGCGCCCGCAACGCATGTACAGCGGGGCCTTTGCCTGTGTTGAGCATACGCAGCTGAATAAAGGTTTTATCAATATTACGGCCCATTTCGCCGCCCAGTGCATCAATTTCGCGCACTACATGCCCTTTAGCAGGCCCGCCAATGGACGGATTACACGGCATGAAGGCCACCATATCCAAGTTGATTGTAATCATCAGCGTGCGGCAGCCCATTCGTGCTGCGGCAAGGGCTGCCTCGCAGCCGGCATGCCCTGCGCCAATGACCACTACGTCATAGCTGCCTCCATCAAAACTCATATGTGATACCTCCCAGGTTATTCTTTTATAGTAGCTGCACTTCAACAAGCGCAGTTATTTCCCTAAACAAAATTGCGAAAAGATTTGATCCAGCAATGAATCTGCAGCGGTATCGCCTATAATCTCTCCGAGCTGTTCCCACGCCAGACGTACATCAATCTGTATCATATCAATGGGAACAAGCATATCTGCAGCCTCGTAGGCGTCCTGCAGCGATTTATATGCTTTTTTGAGCAGAGCGATATGTCTCACGTTGCTTACATAAGTCAGGTCGCCCGACTCCAGTTTGCCTCCAAAGAAGAGTTCGGAAATCGATTCCTCCAGCTTATCCAAACCTTCCTCCTCCAGCACAGACATCGGAACAATGCTCGATTCGCTGAAATAAGAGAGCAGCTTGTCCTTTTCCAGCCGGGAAGGTAAGTCCATTTTATTCATGATTACCAGTGCTTGTCTACCTTGGATTTGTTCCATTAATGCCAATTCATCCTCATGCAGCTCATCGGCAGCGTTCAGAACGAGCAGAATCAGATCTGCATCGCTAAATGCAGCTTTGGAGCGTTCTACTCCTATTTTCTCCACTACATCCATGGTTTCGCGAATCCCAGCGGTATCAAGCAGTTTAAGCGGGATGTTGTTGATAGTTACGTACTCTTCTATAACGTCACGCGTTGTACCCGGAATATCGGTTACTATCGCTTTGTTGTCACGGGCAAGCGCGTTGAGCAAAGAGGACTTGCCTACGTTGGGGCGGCCGACAATAGCTGTCGTGATGCCTTCACGCAGTATTTTTCCTTCATTCGCTGTTTTGAGCAGCTTGTTAATCCCGTCCATAACTTCACTGCTTTTATCCTTAATAAATTCAGCCGTCAAGGCTTCAACATCATGCTCAGGATAATCAATATTTACTTCGATATGGGCCAGCATTTCAATAAGGGTGTGGCGCAGCGTATGAATCCTATCGGATAGGGAGCCGCTGACCTGCTTAAGGGCAACCGAAAAAGCCCGGTCCGACTTGGAACGGATCAGATCAATTACCGCCTCCGCTTGGGAAAGGTCAATACGTCCACCCAAAAATGCGCGTTTCGTGAACTCTCCGGGTTCGGCTAGTCTAATATCGCACTGCAACAGCAAGTCCATTACTCTACGTACCGAGATTACTCCGCCATGGGCGCTAATTTCTACTACATCCTCGGTAGTAAAAGAACGCGGACCCTTCATTACAGTTACCAGCACTTCTTCCATTCGCTCTCCATCAATGGGACTAATGATGTGTCCGTAATGAACGGTATGCGATTCCACTTCTGTCAGCGGTGTCTTACCGCGGAACAATGGAGCCACCTCCGCTATCGCCTGCGGGCCGCTAACCCGGATAATTGCAATTCCTCCCTCGCCTAATGCCGTTGATACGGCAGCAATGGTGTCACTATGCATTCTCTATTCACCTCAATTTTATCTGCCTCAGTTTAGCAGAAAGGTTCTCTATTCCAAAAAAACAATGACCCCTTACATTGGTCAAGGAGTCATTGCGGCATATAGTCTCTACTTCAATGTGATAACAACACGGCGGTTCGGTTCCTCACCCTTGCTTAGTGTGTTCACTTGCTTGTGATCCTGCAATCTGGAGTGGATAATCTTCCGCTCCTGCGGTGACATCGGCTCCAGCACAACCTCTTTGCGGGTACGGACAACCCGTCCTGCCAGACGGTCAGCCAACTCCTCCAGCGTCTTCTTACGGCGTTCGCGGAAGTTCTCCGCATCCAGTATAAGCCGGATAAAACTATCGGAATAACGGTTGGCCACAATATTGGCCAGATACTGCAGAGCATCGAGAGTTTGTCCTCTTCTGCCGATCAGCAGTCCTAGATCTGGACCCGCTATCTGCAGAACAGTCGATTCCTTGGCATGAACGACTTCCACTTCCACCTCGAGCCCCATGCTCTTGGCGACATCCACTATGAAATGAACGGCCTCTTGGTAAGCTTCCTCCACCGGGTGTCCGGAATCTTGGCGCGGTACACCGCCGGCAGCCTCCTGTTTGCTCTCTCTTGTTGACTGCTGAGGCAGAGACGGAGCACTCGCCGCTGATGCCGGTGCGGCTTCGGCAATCAAGGTCAATTCCACCTTGGCACCTTTCGCACCGATCAATCCCAGGAATCCTCTTGATGGCTGTTCAAGTACGTTGACCGTTACCCGGTCCTTGTGAACTCCAAGCTGGCTCAGTCCCCGTTCTACAGCTTCTTCAATGGTTTTCCCTGTCGCGACGACTTTGCTCATTTTGACTTTTTGGCCTCCTTCTTTCCTTTGCTGCTATTGCCTTTCGCAGCTGGAGTGACATCCTTGCGCGCGTTAGTGTTCTTGCTTTTTACCAGATTGACTTCTTTGGCACTACCTGCACCAGCACCGGCAGTGGCCACAGCCAGTTTGGTTTTGTCATTGTTGCGGTATAAGAAGTAGTTCTGAATAATGGTATACAGGTTACTGTAGAACCAGTACAGCGGAAGCGCTGACGGGAAGTTGTAAGACATGATGAAGATCAGAACCGGATACACCATCATCATGAACTGCATAGGTCCCTGCTGCTGTACAGGGTTCATCTTGGTCATCATCCGGGTCTGCAGGAAGGTGGTGGCTGCTGCAAGGAGCGGCAAGATGAACAGATGATCGGGCTTACCGAGCTGCAGCCATAGGAACGAGTGCTCTCGCAGAGACGGGTTATAATAAATCGAGTTGTAAAGCGCGATAAAAATCGGCATTTGCACAATCAGCGGCAGACAGCCAGCCATTGGGTTAACCTTGTTCTCCTGGAACAGGCGCATCGTTTCCTGCTGCACCTTTTCAGGTGTATCTTTATATTTTTTCTTAATTTTCTCGAGTTCTGGTTGAATGGCCTGCATTGCACGCGAGCTCTTCACCTGTTTCATCGTTAACGGCAGGATAAGAGTACGGACAATGATAACCATTACAAGGACGGCGAAACCATACTGTCCATTAAACCATTTGGCGAATGTATCGAGCGCAATGGCAAAATAATAAACGACGTTGCTCTGCCAGAAGCCTCCATTCTTCAAATCCTCCGTAGTGTGCGTCACGGCTGACGACGGAGCGCACCCCGACAGAACAGCAATCATCAATACCATTACACCGAGGAGAAGAAACCATTTTCCTCGTCTAGTCTTCATTAGAGACACTTCAAAACCCCTCTCTTAAACATTCCATTGCACCGTAAATCATACCATATTTACGAGTACAAATAAACAAGCCCCTTATGCCCCCATTACGTGCGTGAAGCCTTGAGCAGCTTGGCTTTGCGAAGCACATGCAGCACGCTTTTCTCCAGCTCGGCATAATCCTTGGAGAGCGCTCCTTTTCTTACGATGAACACCATATCAAGCCCCCCGGCAATTTCCGGTTCATGGTGCCTTACAATCTCTTTTACCAGCCGTCTCATCCGGTTTCGGACAACCGCGTTTCCGACCTTCTTGCTGACCGAAACCCCCAGCCGGAACCGCTCAACCTCTTTTCTGCTGAACCAATACACTACAAACTGATGATTGGCAAATGACTTCCCATGGCGGTATACGCGGCTGAAGTCGGCACGGTTTCGTAATCGTAAACTTTTGTGCACGGGAATCTCCTATTCAAAGACCGGGTTCTAAGCGCTCCGGAATTTTATCTTCTAATTAGTATAGTCATCGGGGAGCTGGCATAAACAGCGCTCGCTGCATACCCCTGAAAGCCACACCCCATACATGCATATATTAAAAAGCCCCGCAAAGTATAGCCAACACGGACTTAGGCGTATTCCTCTGCAGAGCCAAATCATATCCTTAGAATAAGAAGAAACGGCAACCCCTATTTCTCAGAGGTCTGACCCGCTTCGTCGGGTATATAAGGAAGCAATTCATTTGCAGCTGCAAACAAGGCTTCCTTAGCATTTAAAAAAGGACCACCGCAGTGGTCCCTAAGTGGCCTAACTTACGCACTCAAAACTTTTCTGCCTTTCAAGCGGCGGGCTGCCAGCACTTTACGGCCGTTTTTCGTGCTCATTCTTTTGCGGAAACCATGTACCTTCTTGCGTTTACTCACATTCGGTTTGAACGTCGGTCTCATGTATTGCACCTCCCTTACAGGATCATAATTACTGTCATATAAGCAGAAACGGACTAAGCCGTCCTTGAAGTAGGGACAGTATCTACAAGTATTATCATTTTAATATGGAGACATATCCTCACAGAAAACACCTTTATATATTTAAACACATAATCGCTGCAAAAGTCAACCTTGTCCGCCCACATGCAAGTCCTCTCTTTTCATGGCGATATCCACAGTCCTGATTCCCCCAAAAAATAATCCACAGCGTTTCACAGTTATCCACCTGTGATCAAATTTAAAATAAACTACTCACAGCTGCGCACAACCTGTGTATAAAAAAAGTCGAGGTTCGAAGAGATCTGTCGAATCGTGAACAAATTATCAACAATATGTAGTGTTGTTCTTAAAAATTATACACAAGTGATTGAATTTGTGGATAAAATCGCCCTGCTCATTGAAAAACAAGGGTGGTTTTGCTATGATGGTATTACTTTTGAATGTGAATAGATTTGTTTGTTCTCTATATTATCAACAAGCTGTGGATAAAGTTGTGAACAATTCAAATTTATCCATATTTTTTTGTCTCTATATATTGCCTATTGGG